>CANCPC010000113.1 GCA_947379965.1 Flavobacteriaceae bacterium
ATATCAATAGTATACCAACTGCCCTAGCCCCGATAGTAGTGAAAATCCTCTTGTGGAGCGATAGCGAAACAAGAGATTGTAGCGGATAGCGGGAAATAGCTCCTAAAACCTTCGTTCCTCGCAATGAGAATATTTTTATAATATATAAACTTGTACATATATATTGTATGTATTTTAGTAATGCGCTATATTTGCATTCACAAAATTAAAAAAAATGATTAGGATTAGTTTACCCGATGGGTCAGTTAGAGAGTATGCACCAAGCGTAACCCCTATGGATGTTGCGATAAGCATTAGTGAAGGATTTGCTAGAAATGTAATTTCAGCTTCTTTTAATAATACAATTGTGGAAACTTCAACTCCTTTGACTACGGATGGCAGTCTTATATTATATACGTGGAATGACGATGGCGGTAAAAAAGCTTTCTGGCATTCGACTTCGCACGTAATGGCGCAGGTTCTTGAGGAAATGTATCCTGGGATTAAATTAACGCTTGGACCAGCCGTCTCGAATGGGTTTTATTATGATGTGGATTTTGAAGATCAAAAAATCACGGATGCCGATTTCAAAAAAATTGAAGATCGTGTTTTAGCCATTTCGAGAGAGAAGCATGAATTTAAATTGCGTCCAGTTTCTAAAGCGGAAGCTCTTGAAGTATATAAAGATAATGTATACAAAACTGAATTAATTACGAATCTTGAAGACGGAACGATTACTTTTTGTGATCACTCTACTTTTACCGATTTGTGTCGCGGTGGACATATTCCGAATACAGGAATCATTAAAGCAATGAAAATCATGAGCGTTGCTGGTGCATACTGGCGCGGTGATGAAAAGAACAAACAACTTACTCGTGTTTATGGAATTTCGTTTCCAAAACAAAAAGACTTAACCGAATACCTAGAATTACTAGAAGAGGCAAAACGTCGCGACCATAGAAAACTAGGCAAAGAATTGGAATTGTTTGCTTTTTCAGCAAAAGTGGGTCAAGGTTTGCCTTTATGGTTACCAAAAGGAGCTGCTTTGCGCGATCGTTTAGAGCAATTTTTGAAAAAAGCGCAAAAGAAAGCCGGTTACGAGCAAGTCGTTACACCACATATTGGACAAAAAGAATTATACGTGACATCGGGTCATTATGCAAAATACGGTGCTGATAGTTTTCAGCCGATAAACACTCCAGCCGAAGGCGAAGAGTTTTTATTGAAACCGATGAACTGTCCGCATCACTGTGAAATCTATAATGTAAGACCGTGGTCATACAAAGATTTACCAAAACGTTATGCTGAATTTGGAACCGTTTATCGTTACGAACTAAGTGGCGAATTACACGGTTTGACTCGTGTTCGTGGGTTTACTCAGGATGATGCGCATATTTTTTGTACACCAGATCAATTGGATCAGGAATTCAAAAACGTAATAGACTTAGTATTGTATGTTTTTGGTTCTTTAGGTTTCGAAAACTTCACGGCTCAAGTTTCATTGCGTGACCAAGAAAATAGAGAAAAATATATAGGAAGCGATGAAAACTGGGAGAAAGCAGAAAATGCAATTATCAATGCTGCTGCCGATAAAGGATTGAAAACCGTTGTTGCTTATGGCGAAGCTGCTTTTTATGGTCCAAAGTTAGACTTCATGGTAAAAGATGCCCTAGGAAGACAATGGCAATTAGGAACTATTCAGGTAGATTACAACTTGCCTGAACGTTTTGAATTGACATATAAAGGATCTGATGATCAATTGCATACGCCGGTTATGATTCACCGAGCTCCTTTTGGATCTATGGAACGTTTTATCGCAATTTTGATCGAACATACGGGTGGAAAATTCCCGCTTTGGTTGATGCCTGAACAAGCTATTGTATTGTGTTTGAGCGAGAAATATGAAATATATGCGAAAAAAGTTTTAAGTCTGCTAGAAAATCACGAAATTCGCGCCCTAATTGACAACAGAAACGAGTCAATAGGTAGAAAAATTAGAGATGCAGAAATGCAGAAAACCCCGTTTATGCTGATCATAGGCGAGGAAGAAGAGAAAAATGAAACCGTATCTATACGTCGTCATGGTCAAGAAGGAAAAGGTAATATTAGCGTAACAATTGAAGAATTTGCTGCAATTGTAAACGAAGAAATAAGCAAATCATTAAAAGTATTTACAGTTTAACTTAAATTATAAAGTCATAGCAATAAGAAGCAATAGAGGTTACCAACCTCGAGTAGAAAAAAAAGATGCCCACAGAATAAACAATCTTATTCGTGGTGTGCAAGAAGTAAGGCTTGTAGGTGAAAATATTGAGCCTGGAGTTTTTAAACTTTCTGAGGCCTTACGTTTAGCGGATGAATTCGAACTAGATTTAGTTGAGATTTCGCCAAATGCGGAGCCGCCTGTATGTAAAATAATGGACTATAAAAAGTTCGTCTACATGCAAAAGAAACGTGAAAAAGAACTTAAAGCAAAATCTACTCAAATTGTAGTGAAAGAGATTCGTTTTGGTCCACAAACCGATGAGCACGATTATGAGTTTAAAAGAAAGAATGCTGAAAAATTCTTAAAAGAAGGTTCTAAATTGAAAGCATTCGTTTTCTTCAAAGGACGTTCAATCATTTATAAAGATCAAGGTCAAATCTTATTATTAAGATTAGCTACGGATCTTGAAGAATTTGGAAAAGTAGAAGCCATGCCCGTTCTAGAAGGAAAGAGAATGATCATGTTTATTGCTCCGAAGAAGAAAAAATAGTATTCAGTTTGCGAAAGCAAATTGCAAAATATAATGAGATTAGCAAAGCTTCATTAAGATTGCTTCGCTAGCTCGCAAAGATAGTAAGTAAGAATAAATTAAAACACTAGGAAAAAATGCCTAAAATGAAAACCAAATCTAGCGCCAAGAAACGATTTAAAGTTACTGGTTCTGGAAAGATCAAAAGAAAACATGCTTTCAAAAGTCATATATTGACCAAGAAATCTAAAAAACGTAAATTAGCACTAACACACTCAGCGCTAGTTCACAAAACAGATGAGAAAAGCATCAAACAACAATTAAGAATTCTATAATTAAGTCTTAAAGTTGTAAAGTCAAAAGTCATAAAGACTTTCGACATTAGACTTTAAAAACTTTTGACTAAATATTCTTTAGGTTAAAACAATTTAAAATAACCTTGGAGTGGGCCATTAAGTACTTTCGATTTAATTCAAGTCGCCTTACTACAAAAAAAACAGAAAAATTATGCCAAGATCAGTAAATTCAGTTGCTAAAAGAGCAAGAAGAAAAAAGATAATGAAGCAAGCCAAAGGTTTCTTTGGTCGTCGTAAAAACGTTTGGACGGTTGCTAAAAATGCGGTAGAGAAAGCAATGTGCTACGCTTACCGTGACAGAAAAGTGAACAAGAGAAATTTCCGTTCATTATGGATTCAACGTATCAACGCTGGAGCTAGATTAGAGGGAATGTCTTATTCAGAACTAATGGGAAAAATCAAAAAAAACAACATCGAATTGAACCGTAAAGTTCTTGCCGATTTAGCAATGAATCACCCAGTAGCTTTCAAAGCAATACTTAATAAAGTAAAATAAACGTTTTATCAACTCAATTTAAGATTACTTACTTATATAGAAACCCAGTCGAAAGATTGGGTTTTTTTATACGCTATTGTCAGCAAAATGATCAGGAGCACAACATTTGATTTCCTTTGACGAGTTGTCCCGCTATCCGTTACAATCCACGTCCAAAAGCGTGGAATTTCCACTTCTATCGGGGCTAGATTACACGAAATCAATTCTTATCAACTTATTGGAATTTGATAAAATCAGAATTTGAAAAATCACTATTTACTAAGAATGTATTTCTTAATGATATATCTTGAAATAGGTTTTAATGTTTTTCCTGTTTCAGGATGTAAGCCTGGATGATTAAAATATTGATATTCTCTTTTATTTGGAGATTTACCATACCAAACTAAAGGCCGATTATAATCTCCATTTTTAAAGAATGTAGTAGAATCAGAAACGGATATCTTTTTAAAGTTAATTAATATCTCTTGATTCAAAGGGATAACATCTGCTTTATCTTTCACCTTATCATATTCGACAGCTTGATAGTGATTCTTTGCCCAAACCATACAATTCTTATTCGGAAAAAAAATGCTTTTTATACCATAACTCAAAGAACCTAAAACCAAAACCACCAAAACTCCTAAAGCTATTCGTTTCGTAAAAGCACTCTTTTTATATTCCTCTAAAACCCCTTTCTTTTTTTCAAATACTATCTCTTTTTTACTTTCTTTTATTGAACTATTATTTATACTATAATCTGCTGTCAACTTCAATTTTTCCTTACCTATCATAAACTTCCTAAAAGGTCTTGGATTAAAATCTACCAAAAAAGCAATCAAATCCAAATTAACAACTCTGGTTGATACCGTTTTTCCTTTCAAAAAATTACCTATCGGTTTAAACTTATCTACATCAAAGCATTCCATTTGTTTCCGTTTACTTGACTCCTCATTTAGATCAAAAAAAATAGCTACTATTTCTTGATCTTGTTTACTCATTCCATTATCGAATAACAGCAAACACAAAATCTTCAATTCGGCAGGAGATGGATTCATCAAAAAACTAGAATATTCACCTGTTTTTGCTTCATCATATTTGGCCTTTACAGCCTTTATATACTCCTCAATAGTATTAGTCTTCATTGGCATTATTGGAATTAATCGGAATTGTTTGGAATTAATCGGGATCATCGGAATGATCGGAATCCGTTGCTAATAGTCACTCCAAAACACTATTCATTTGCTTCAGAATTATTTCTTGTTTTAACCTGCAATTAAGACAAATGTACAAAACTAGTTCTAAAAAAGTGTCGCTAAACAGTAAGACAAGTTTATCCGGGAAGTATAAATCCTGTCCTACTGTCTATGCTCACTTCACTTCCCAAAAAAGCAATAGAGCAGTCCATTTCTAATGGATTTCGGCTCAGGCAAGGATTCGATTTCAAAATCGGACAGCCCAAACTATGTCTAATTTTTAATTCCAAAAACGATGAAAAGAATACTTTTAGTATCCATGTATGCTATTGCATGCATTACAATGATTTCCTGTACGAATGATACAGCTACAGCAAACGATAATAAAGCAAAAGTATTAGCTAGTGATCCAAATACTGCTAATCCTCCAATTAAACCATAATAAATTAATGAAGTAGATTTATTTTTATTAAATATATTTCAGTATTTTCGGGGAATGAATCTCAATAAAATCCATTTCCCGATTTACATTTTAATAGCACTACTGCTCCAAGTAATGCAATCCTGCGAGAAAAAGTCAATACTAAATACCAATAAAAAAAGTAATCTAAATGAAATTGATCGTCTCATCGACCTTGGCGACAACTATCTTGAAAAAACAAAATATGATAGTGCTTTCTATTACCATAACAAAGCAAAGACTCTTTGTAATCCTAGAACTGACAATACCAGAATTATTTATTCATTGGGAAGAATGTCTGAGATTCAACAAAATCAAGGCGATTATTATGGCAGCGAAACCACCGCAACAGAGGCTGTTCCCTATTTAAATAAATCTATAGATCCATCATACGAATGCTCTATTTATAATTTACTCGGAATTGTCAATGTAAAACTATTTGATTACGAAAATGCACTATTTTATTACAATAAGGTGCTTGTTTCAAAAACAGATGCAATCCGAAAATTAAGATCAAAGCAAAACACTGCTGTAGTCTTCATGGCAATGAAAGATTACAATCGAGCCATAGAAATTCTGCTTCCTCTGAGCTTGAAAAAGGAAGTTGTTAATGATTCTTTACAAATTAAAAATGTACTTGATAATTTAGGTTATTCGTACTTCAAAGTGGGAAATAATACAAAAGGTATTTATTATTTGAACCGAGCCTTAAAAATAAAAGAACAACTTAAAGATGATTGGGGAATGGCATCTAGTTATCTCCATCTTTCTAATTATTATAAAGAAAGTAATTCGAAATTATCCAATAAGTATGCCCAACTTGGTTATGTTAAGGCTACGAAAGTAAATAATGTTGATGATCGATTAGAGGCATTAGCATTACTAATTCAAACCAGTACTGAAAATAAATCAAAAAACTATTCCGAAAAATACATTCAATTAAATGACAGCATCACTAAAGCGAGACAAAAAGCAAAAAATCAATTTGCAAAAATAAAATACGATTCCAAAAAAGAAAAGGAAGAGAACCAACTACTGAAAACCCAAAAAGCAGAAAACGCCCTGCAATTAGAAGAACAAAAAAACAGAAACCTGATTTTGTATTTCATCGCAGCAATGGGTATTGCGGCAACTACTTTCATTTCCTTTTATTTAATTTCTAAAAACAAAAG
>CANCPC010000114.1 GCA_947379965.1 Flavobacteriaceae bacterium
TAATGAGGTATATGTTGAAATTATTAGGATTAATAAACAATCAAGAAAAGCAATAATTGCTCCCAATATTAAAAATCAATTTACAGATTCAATTTCTTATGGAGCTATAATAATCAAAAAAAATACAGCTCCTAAATTTATTATAATAGATGATAGTAATAAATTAGAGAAAGAATATGCTTCCAGTTTTAAATCTAAAATTTTAAATAAAAAAGAAGATAATGAGAGTTATAATTTGTTATTTGAAAAAATAGATAATGAGTTGAAGAATATTAGTAAAGTCTATTTAGTACCTGATGGGGTATACAATTCCATCAATATTGAATCCCTTTATAATCCTAACAGAAAACAATATTTAATTGATTATTTGAAAATTCAATTAATCCAAAATGTTAGAACCATTACTGAAGAGAAAAAAGAGTTTAAAATAGGGGTTAATACTAAAGCAAGTCTTTTTGGAAACCCTGACTTTGACTTATTGATTGCCAATAAGAAAGAAAATGAATTTTCATTAGAAAGAGGTTTAGATAACGAATTACTCAATGAAATTAAATCAGGTGTAAAAATTAGTCCACTTGATGGTACACAAAAAGAAATCGAATCTATTAATACTATTTTGAAAGATTCCAAGTCCTCTGTAGAACTATTTTCAAAATCTACTGCTTCCGAAGATAATTTAAAGAATATTCAATCGCCTGACATTTTACACATTGCTAGTCATGGTTATTTTTTGAGTAATGATGATACTTCAAAAACAAAACAAAGTATTGCTAACTTAATAGATGACAATTATAAAAATGACTCTTATTTAAAATCTGGATTGCTTTTAGCCGGTGCGCAAAACACCTTAAATGGTAAGCAACTTGAAAACAGTAATAATGGGATTTTGACTGCGGAAGAAGCTAAAAGTTTGAATTTAAAAGATACGGAATTGGTTGTTTTAAGTGCATGCGAAACTGGATTAGGAGACAATTTAGTTGGAGAAGGTGTGATAGGGTTGCAACGTGCTTTTATGATTGCAGGAGCCAAAAGTGTGATTATGAGTTTATGGTCTGTAAGTGATGAAAAAACACAAGAATTAATGACTTTGTTTTATACCAACTGGATTAAAAATAATATGACTAAAGAAGAAGCTCTTTATCAAGCAAAAATAACAATGAAGAAATTTTATCCTCAACCTTATTACTGGGCAGGGTTTGTGTTGTTGGAGTAAAATTAACATTTCCAAAAATCATCTTTTTTACTATACTCTTCTAAATTACTGTCTTTAATACTATTACATTTATCTTTCAATATTGCTGAGTAATAATCGATAATATTTTTACCCGAGTATAAATCATAGGCCATTTGCCCAATATCAATAAGCCATTTTATAATATCTAATTTTATGTTTTTTGGAATATTGAATATAGTTAAGTTATAAGTATGGTCATTATCCAATGAAAGACTTTGAAAAATATTTTCTGTATTTCGATATAAAAATTTACTGCGTTGAATCGATTTACGGCTTTCTGAATAATTAAATTCATTTTCACTAGAAACTTTAATTGAAGGTGCTTGGAAAAAGAACGAATTATGTGTTTGTAAAAATGGATTTTTCAATATTGGTGAATCAACATTTTCTTGCTTTTCTACTATGTTATTATAGATTATTAGTGCCCCATCTTTATTTAAATTATGAATATCGGCAACAGCAAATTCGAGTGCCGTAAATCTATCAAATGAAAAATCAAGCAATCTTGTTGGAAGTCCATAGTGTTGAGCAGCCATTAAGTAAATCCAACTTTTATCACAACTACCATTTGCATTAGGTATCAATTTAGTCAGGTTATTATCTAGAACAAACTTTTCAAATTGTTGAATCAATTTGTTTTCGATAACTAAAAGGTTGTCTATACTTTTAATATTTTGGTTTCTGGCTAATCCGGGAGTAATCCCCCATGAATAATCAGATTGCCCTCTATAATAATTAATTCCTCCACTATTGTAAGTGTCAAATATTATTAAAAATTCTTCAAAGGATTTAGGGGTTTCTATTTTCATAATAAATAAAAGGTTAAGAAACACAAAAGTATCATCCAAATTATTGAAAACCAATAGAAATCATAGGTTATTGAAAAGTTTCTGTGGTTAATATAGCAATACTTTTTTTCCTGTTTTGAATAAATCCTAATTCTCTTATAAAATTAAAGAATTGGGATTTTTTTTGTTTACTAGGGTTACCTTTTTTGATTTTAATTATAAACAGTTGTAGGAGGAAATGAAACTCCAGTCTAAAGCAAATTCAACAAACTTAAAAATCAATTATCATGGGATTATTCGACTTATTTAAATCACCGGAAGAAAGAAAACAACAAGAACAAATTAATCAGTTGCGAAAACAAATATTTCCTGGAGGAAGACAACAACAAGAACAAGAGGTTCAAGAAGTGCGACAATTATTAAATTTTAAATATTCTAAAGAGGCAACAGAATATGCTTATTGTTATGCTGTAACATCTTACTTTACTTCAAATTTCACCAATGGCAATGAGTTAACTGACATTATTCTTAGAAATTCAAAATGTGCTGTATCAAGAGAAGATGCAGCCAAAATAGCTCAGTTTGCGGTATTAAAAAGACATTATAATTCTACTGCTTCTTTAGGACAAACATTACATCAAAAATCGGATGGGGAAAAGCTATTTATGGTAGTTTTTGGCGGTATAGTTGAGATTAAAAGGGCCTATAAAGATTTGACCAATTATGGAAAATTTGAGGTGATTTTATTTAATTCAGTGATTGCGTTTTTAGAATATGAATCTGAATATCCGGGTAAATATCAAACCATAAAAGATGATTTATTCGCAAATATATTCAAACAAGCAAGAGTATATAATATTCCTATGACAAATATGGAGCTTGCCCAATTTGTTAATTCAAGATTTGAAACTTACTTGGAAGAAATACTTAGATTTTTTGACCCAGAAGAAGAGGGGTATATGCTTTTGAAAACCTATACTCTTTTCTATGAACAACCTTTAGAACCAAATCCAGAAACAAGTTTTGACTTATTTGAATATGCTGCATTTCTTCCTGCATTAATGCAAATGAGAAACTATGTTATAGAGAAAACATTCACAACGTTATAGATCAAATTTTAGAATAATCATTCATTAAATAAACAAAGTTATGTTTCATAAACAGCTATTCCTTATGGTTCTTCTTCCCTTAATCAATTTTGGACAAACAAAATTCACCAGTGCTAAATACAATTATTCTTTTATCATTCCGGATGGATGGCATGTAAAAGATAAAATATACAACCCTGATGTAGATGCAAAAATTGTGGATGGCAAAGGAAACTCGTTTATTGTTTCGATAAAAACATTTCCTACTACAACAAAACAAACCATAAAGCAACAAATGGTTCCTATAACCACCCAAGAGCTTGAAGAACAATTTAATGCGGTTTATGGTACAGCTCGGATTGTAAAAAGAGGCACCTTTATTATCGACTTAAAAGAGTTTTATTATTTGCACATGCTTACACCTTTTGAAAATGGCTTACAATTATACCACAAACAATTTGCTTACAGTTATGGTAATAGAGTATTGACAATCGATGCTTGTTCAATCGAAACCTATCTGGATGAAACTACCCCAGCTTTTGCAATTATGCTTGACACCTTCAAACTCTTGAACCTGAAAAATAAATACTAATAACAGGGTTACCTTTTTACATTTTGGATATTAACTTATAGTAGCAAGAGAGACTTTCTACTAAACTTCATTATAACATTTAAAAAATAAAAGCATGAAAACATTATTTGGAATCGGATTTATTATCCTTGGCATTGTAACCCTATTTCGTTATCCATACGGTGAAGTAGTTGGTTTCCCAGAACTTATGGGAGTACTTATAGGTTTTGGAATTATTATCCTACCAGGAATATTATTGATTAGAAGTGATAACAAAAATAAATCGAACACTGATGAAAAATAAAACTATTATTCTTGTATTACTCCTGTTGGTTTCGGTTCATTCTTTTTCACAAAAGTTTTATTTAGGTGATCGATTAACCCCCAAATCTGCACAGTTTAAATTACTTGGCATTTCTTCTGCAACCGGTGTTCATACTTATAAATATATTGGAACCATCACCGACACTTATTTTTACAACAGAAGAGTTGGTGAAATTATAGTAGGATTTAAAAAAGGCATCGTAGTAACTACCATTTACAATTTGATTCCAGAAAAAGATGATTTAGGTGTGCCACAATCGACATTAGATTTAGTACAAAGTGCTCTTCCTTTTCCTTTGGCTTATGTCAATGGAGTTTATGGTGCTAATATTGATAATATGTCTATTTCACTGAGTAGAAGTACAAATGCTATAACATTTTATAAAGATCGTATTATGTTTATGACTTCGGTTAAGAATAGTCTTTTACGACAGTAAATATTTTAAATTCATACAGAAAGCAAATGAAAACGTTTTTTATAATCAGTGGGGTATTTTTTTTGATTTGGATAATACAAAAAATCCGGAATAAAATCCGGAATAAAATTACAAATCAAAAACAAGTTGAAAATTTAATTGTTGTGAAACCTATAATCATCAAGAAAAATTCGTGGTTGTATCCAAATGATGAATTTGGAAAGATGGAAAAAGGTGTAGTAAATGATTCAAAAACGATAGTAAATAGTAGTGTTGAAATTGATAAAGACAACCCTGATGATTTGTGTGATGAAATTATAGAATTCTGGCACTAGTTAAATTATTTTTATTAATAGAATTTCATTCATAGGGTTACCTTTTCTGAATTTGGATATTAATAATTAAAAGGAATAAATAATAAATCACAAATTATAAATTATAAATATCATGGAAGCATACATTACCTCTCATAATGCTTATAAGATTGTTAACAGAAACAATTTTAAGAATATCAAACTTAGTGGAGAAGTCTACAAATACAAATTATATATTTTCAGTCAATATGAAGAAAATAGCTTGTTGGCTATTCAAGAATTATTTAAAAATCCTGCAAAATATTTTAATGAAATATATAATCCAATGGTAGTTTTTGACTCTAAGAAATATGTATATAAAGAGCAGCAACCAGCCTATCATACTTCAACAGATTGCCCGAGATTGCATTCCGATTTTAGCAATTTTGAACTTCCAGAGGAGATTAAAGAGCGAGGTGATGCTGAAATAGAACGTTTTAGAGCATGGTTTGTTGAAAATCGTTATTTGATTGAAGACCCAGTTGCATTTGCATTTAGACTTAAAATGGCTTTTAATATAGAATACAATCCAAAAGCGATTAATTATGAAAACTCTGGTTTTTCAGAGTTTAAGAACTATTCGTTAGAACAACTTGAAAAAGAATTAGACATTTTAATAAAAGAAGCTGGCAGATTTTATTATGCGGATCAAAAAAACACTGCTATTTTAAAAATATTTGGGAAATATTCTAGCTGCGCCTATTCAGAAAATCCACTTTATAATAACAACACGGGATATTCTGATTTAGAAGTAAAGAAATTTTTGAAAGAGTATCATACAAGATTTAAATTACCAATTAAAAAATTATTAATTGAATATTATCGAGTAAAACTTAATCCCAGTTTAGAATTTGCGGAAACTTATATGGATGCACTAGGCTTTAGAAAATGTGGGACATGTAAAAAGAGAGAATTAGAATCATTAACTCAATTTACTGGCAAGTGTTCAAATTCAATTCGTTTTGAAAGAAGAAATAATTTTATTGATTTACCATTTTAATATTATTATTGATGGATGCGGAAAAAAAAGAGCTTTTAAAACAACTTGCAGAACTTGGTGATGTAATTCTAGTTCAAGATGATGGTAGAAGAATTAAATTGAATGATGATGCAGAAATTTCTTTAGCTACTCAGCTAGATGCTGTATTGTATTTTATGCAACGATTGGATATTGGTATGCTTAAATTGATTTTAGAGGATTATTTTACCTATCAAGATTATGACAAGAAAACATTTATAAAAAAACTATCTAATGTTTTTGATGAATTTCTAGGAAAAGGGAATACCTACTTAAATGTATTTGAAGGTAAATGTAATTCAGCTGCTTGCAGCAATTTGAATTGTAAAGGATTTTCTTTTGTGGGTAATAAAACGAATCATTACATGGATTTAATTATCCAAACAAAAGAAAGTAAGGTTTCTGATATTTATGAATGTTATGATTTTCAAAATGAAAATG
>CANCPC010000115.1 GCA_947379965.1 Flavobacteriaceae bacterium
TACTCAAATTACGTTTAATAATTCTTTATCAAACGATTTAGATTATGATTTAAATAACTCTCCTTGGGGTCAATATTCATTAGATTACACTAAGCCTCTAGGAGCTAGTTATTTACCGTTAAAACACTGGTATAAGTTAGATGATTTTGTAGTTGTAAATACAATCGATTCAAAACAGGTTTACAAATCATCATTTAAATTTTTAGAAAACCCTACAAGTAGATTGTTTTTGACTAGTATTGAAGAATCAGGAGAGCTGAACAGCTTAGCTAATAAAAAACATTTTTTTGAGTATAACTCAATTGCTTTGCCTACTTATAATTCTCTAAAAATTGACCATTGGGGTTTCTATAATAATAACAATTTTTTTATATCTGTTCCTCTTCCTGCCAATTCACTTTATTACACAGATACTCAAATAAGGGATAATTATTACGCGTCAAGAAATCCAAATCCTTCAGTTTTACAAGCAGGAACATTAACTAAAATAATTTACCCTACTGGAGGCTTCACTCAATTTTATTATGAGCCACACGATTTTTCTAAACTTGTGGACAAAATTAGTACGGGTTATAATTTAATAAATGCAAATAGTTCAAACGAAATAGCAGGTGGTTTAAGAATACAAAAAATTGTATCTGACCCTTTAAACAATGGGATTCTATTAACTAAAGAATATTTTTATCAAGTTGATTATAAAAACAATAATTCTGCATCAAGTGGCATTTTATCAGGAAGACCTGTTTATATAGAAGAAGCATCGGTACCAGATATGCATTTTTTTAAATTAAGTAGTAATACGTTTAGTCAATTAAACGACACTAATGGAGGACATATTGGTTACTCAAATATAGTAGAAAAATCACAAGATGGTAGTTTTACGGAATATACTTATTCCAATTATGATAATGGTTTTATCGACAAACTGGCAAATCAATACTTTTTTGAATATAGTGACGCTAATGGAAATGTTTTTGGATATCCTTTAGATGATACTAAAAACACTATAACTAAAAAGATTTCATTCAACAGTATGTCATCTGAAAGAGGAAATTTGTTATCAGAAAAAAAATATAATTCACAAAAAAAGATAGTTGAAGAATCAAATTACATCTACAACAATGATGTTAATAGATTTAGTGATAAAATTAGATTGCTTGATTTTTCAGAAACTGTTATTGGTACAATACAAGATGGTGGTATTGCTCTTGGAGGCCCCATTTTTACTCATATCAAATCATTAACAAAAATGGCTGCTTATACTATTTTTTCTCATCAAACTTATTTGAAAAGTAAAGAAAATATTTTATATGATTTAACTAATAATTCAAAAATTTCGACAACAACAGATTACGTTTATAGTAATATTTTGAATCACCATCATTTAAAAAACACGATAATTACAACATCAACAAATGAGAAACTAGAAAGTAAATATTTTTATCCTTTAGACCCTGAACTAGCAACAGAGCCATTAAAAAATAATTTTATTTCTAACTACTTAGTTGGTGTGCCAATTGTTACAGAGCAATACAAAGCAGGAACATTAATATCAAAAAAGAAAACTGTTTTTGCAAATGACGTTACTACTGCCAACTTGTTGTTAACCAATAGTATTTATGCCGCAAAATTTTCTAACATCCTTCCTAATCTAACTAATATAGGACAACTTGAAAGAAAGATAACGTACGGTAAATATGACACCAATGGTAATATATTACAGTATACTTTAGAAAATGGTTCTCCAGTATCAATAATCTGGGGCTACAATAAAACCCAACCCATTGCCAAAATAGAAAACGCCACTTATGCCGAAGTAGAGGCTTTGCCAGGTTTTGGTACTGGTTTCAGTATTGCCACTGCCTTAACAACGGCTCAAGAAACAACTTTGCGCATATCTTTATCCAGTGCTATGATTACCACCTATACCCATATTCCTTTGGTAGGTGTGAGTACCATTACCGACCCAAAAGGAGAAAAAATCACCTATATATATGATGCTTTTGGCAGATTGCAAAGCGTAAAAGATAAGGATGGAAATATCCTTTCAGAGAACGAATATCATTATAAAAATTAATTGTAAAAGATGAGAAAAATTATAACAAGTTTCATTTTGATAATGATGACGTTTTTAATGAATGCCCAGGTTAAAACAAATATACAAATTGCGCCAATGTCTGCGCCAATAGATCCTCCGGGTGGCTGTACGTATTGTTACAAGTGGAATATAGATAGAGATCATGACGGTTTTGGAGACCCTTTGGTTTTTATATTAGCAGATACAAAACCAATAGGTTACGTAGCGAATCAATCCGATTTAGATGATAGCAATCCGAACATTACTAATATTACCCCTCAAACTTTTTATCGGGATGCTGATATGGATACTTTTGGCAATCCTACTATCACACTTTATTACAGTGTAAAACCTACTGGCTATGTAACAAACAATACCGATTGTAATGATGCGGATGCGACCCTAAATCCAAATACCAAATGGTATGCTGATACTGATTTGGACGGTCTTGGAGATCCAGCAAACTTTGTACAGCAATGTACAAATCCAGGTGGGAACTATGTAAGGGACTATTCGGATAACTGTCCTTTAGTAAAAGGTACAAGTACCGATTGTACTAGTTTATCAGCCCCTTCCCAAGACCAAAACTATATTAAAACTACATCCTATAAAGTCGCAAGTCTAACTACTATTACTTCGCAAAGCATTATCCAGGCCAATCAAAACATCACTTATTTTGATGGTTTAGGGCGCCCCATCCAGCGAATTGCTAATCAGCAATCAGCATCTAGTAAAGACATTGTTACCCCCATAGAATATGACGCTTTTGGACGTCAAATTAAGGATTATTTGCCTTTTAAAAGTGCAAATAAAAACTTGGTTTTTGACACCAATGCTAAAGCAAACGTTTTATCTTACTATGCTTTTCCAAATGTTTTGCAAAATGGAAATCCCAATTTCCAGGCAACAACAAATCCTTTTAGCGAAAAACTCTTAGAATCCTCACCACTCAACAGAGTCCTTAAACAAGCTGCTCCTGGCAATGATTGGGCACTCGGATCTGGTCATGAAATTAAATTAGATTATCAAACCAATACGACTCTTGATGCAGTTAAACTTTTTTCTGTAACTGCCAACTGGGATTCAAGCAAAGGTTTGTTTGATATCCCTACCGCATTGACCCCTGCTGACTATCAAGAATTTCAATTGTACAAAACCATAACTTATGATGAAAATACAGTTGCAAACCCAACAGAATCTAGCGGTTCTACTGTAGAATTTAAAAACAAAGAAGGACAAGTCATTTTAAAAAGAACGTATGAGTCGGGTGTAAAACACGATACCTATTATGTTTATGACCAATTTAGTAATTTAACCTTTGTTATTCCGCCTTTGGTTGATGCAACCACCACAATTTCAAATACCATACTCGATGGTTTATGCTACCAATACAAATACGATTACCGCAATAGATTAGTCGAGAAAAAATTGCCTGGCAAACAATGGGAATTTATTGTCTATGATAAACTCGACCGTGTAGTAGCCACAGGTCCTGCATTTTCACCTTTTAGTGATTCAGCTGTAGGGGTAGTAGGCTGGATGATAACCAAATATGATGTTTTCAACAGACCTGTTTATACGGGTTGGGAACTTTCGGCAACAATAACAAATGAAGGAAGATTAGCTAAGCAAAATACTATCAATGGATTGACGACTATAAGCGAAAGTAAAACCACTACCTCAATCACTATCGATTTTCTTATAGGAATTGCCTATTATACGAATTCCGTTACACCCACGAGCTTCAAACTGCTCACCATAAACTATTATGACGATTACAATTTTCAAGCTTTTACGCCAGCAATAACCTATACGACTCCTTACAACAACAGCACCCTAAAACCAAAGGGGTTGCCCACAGGCTCTTGGGTTAGAGTTCCCTCAACGCTTAGTGCCACAACCGCCGAAAGTAGCTACATTTTGTATGATGCCAAAGCTAGACCCATAAAAAATTTTAGCACCAATTATCTTGGAGGCTACACCCAAATCGATAGCAATCTTGATGCATTTTCGGGACGATTAAATTATACCGAAACAAGACACAAACGCACATCAGCAGACTCTGAATTGTATGTTAAAGAAACTTATACCTATTCGGATCAAGATCGCTTACTTACCCACACCCACCAAATAGGTACCAGCGGAACGCCACAACTAATGGCCTCCAATACCTATGACGAATTAGGACAACTTATTTCCAAAAAAGTAGGAAACACACAGAGCAGTCCATTACAAAAAGTAGATTATGCCTATAATATAAGAGGTTGGATGACAGAAATAAACAAAGTAGCTGCCTTGCAACAAAGCACTGACCCTAAAGATTTATTTGGCTTCAAAATAAACTACAATACCATAGATGGGGATGCAAGTGTAACCAATAAATTATACAACGGCAACATAGCCGAAACCTCTTGGAGTACTTCGCCAGTGGTAAGAACCTATGGATACAAATACGATAATCTCAACCGATTAACCTTTGCTACCTATCAAAAATCCGGGGTTACCACAAATGCTTATAATGAAAACCTTAGCTATGATAAAAACGGGAATATCAAACATCTCAATCGTTTTGGGCTTCTAGACTCGCAAACCCCATCACCACAAATAGATGATTTAACTTATGACTACCAATCATCAAGTTCAAACCAGCTCGCAAAAGTAACGGATAGTCCCAGCGGAAACAATGCCGAAGGATTTATAGACGGGAACAAGTCTGGAGATGATTATACCTATGACCTAAATGGTAATTTAAAAACGGATAAAAACAAAAACATCACCGAGATTATCTACAACCACCTTAACTTACCTACCAAAATATCTTTTGGCTCTACAGGAAACATTGTATATATTTACAACGCAATAGGACAAAAAGTGACGAAAATAGTAACAGTAACCACACCAGCAAGTACAACAACTACCAACTATCTTGGTGGTTATCAATATCAAGGTATTGGCGCAGTAACACCAACGTTACAGTTTTTTCCAACTGCGGAAGGTTATGTAAAAAACACCGCTGGACTTTACAGTTATGTGTTTAATTACACCGACCATTTGGGTAATGTGCGGTTGAGTTATAGCGATAGCGATAAAAATGGTATAATTGCCACAACCGAAATACTAGAAGAAAGCAATTATTATCCTTTTGGGCTCAAACATAGCTATACGGCTTCTAGTTCGCAACCGAATTACAAGTATAAGTATAACGGCAAAGAACTACAAGATGAGTTAAACTTGAATGTTTATGACTACGGAGCTAGAAATTACGACCCTGCTTTAGGACGTTGGATGAATATTGACCCATTGGCGGAAAAGATGAGTAGATATAGTCCATATAATTATTGTTTTGACAATCCAATACGTTTTACTGACCCTGATGGAATGATTGCTTTCGATGTGATAGAAATCATATCAAGTGAAAAAGATAAAAATGGAAATGCAAAGGAAAATAATGTAATTTATAAAGATGATAAAGCTTATAATAAAGATGGAACTGAATATAAAGGCAATAATGATTATATAACTAAAGTAGTTCAAGATTTAAATGAAATAAAATACAGTGGTAGTAAAGAATTAGCAACAAGACTTGAAACGCTAGAAAATAGTAAGGAGATTCATACTATTGAAAATGTAGATAAGAATGATAAAACAGGAAACTCAAATTCACCTTCAAATCCTGTTTCTGATATTCTTGGTATTCCTACAGGTTCAGAAACCAAATATAATCCCGACAAATTAACAAATGTTAATGGAGAGAAAAGGAATCCAAATGATGCTTTAACACATGAATTGCTTGGACATGGTTATGATTCTGACCAAGGAAAAACTTCAAGTATGAAAACTGCCAATGGAATTAGCATAAACGAAGTTAGAGCTGTAAATGTAGAAAATAAAATGAGAAAACAAAATGGTGAGGATAAGAGAGATAGTTATGGAAGTAAAAAAATTCCATCTGAATTACTAGAATAAATAATACTCAAAAAAAATAGAAATATGAAAACATTAATTATAATGCTTTTTAGTTGTATTTTATTACAAAGTACGTTTCAAGATAAAATTTTGAATGATTTTGATTCAAATAGTAGATTTTTAGTTGTTAAAGTAAAATCATCAAAATACAAAGGTTCTGTTATTATAGAAAATGACAATTTGTATGT
>CANCPC010000116.1 GCA_947379965.1 Flavobacteriaceae bacterium
TAAATCAAATAATGAAATTCCCATATTATCTTAAATCGGTTATTTTACAAACATCCATATCGCCATAGTCTAGATTTTCTCCAGCCATTCCCCAAATAAAAGTATAATTAGAGGTTCCAGCACCAGAATGTATCGACCAAGGTGGTGAAATAACTGCTTGGTGGTTATTCATCCATATATGTCTTGTTTCTTGTGGCTGTCCCATAAAATGACATACTGCTTGGTTTTCTGGGATATCTAAATAAAAATAAACTTCCATTCTTCTGTCATGAACGTGTGCTGGCATGGTATTCCAAACACTTCCGGTTTTTAATTCGGTCATTCCCATTTGCAATTGGCAAGTTGTTACAATTCCACCAATAATCATTTGGTTAACTGTTCTGTGATTAGCAGTTTCCATTGAACCTAACTGTAATTTATTTGCCTCAGCAAGACTAACTTTTTTATTTGGAAAATTAGTATGTGCAGGAGCAGAGTTCAAATAAAACAAAGCTGGATTATTACCGTCTTGACTTTGAAAAATAACTTCTTTATTACCAGAACCTAGATATAACGAATCTTTAAAACCCAACTCATATGTAATCCCATCTGCAACGACAGTTCCATTTCCACCAACATTAATAATCCCCATTTCTCTTCTTTCTAGAAAATAAGAAGATTTTAATGGGTCTATTGTATCTAAATTAAGTGGTTTTATTGGTGCTGCTGATCCAGCAATATAGCGATCGTAGTGGGAGTAGGTTAGATTTATTTTTCCTAATTCCATTAGATTGTCAATTAAAAATTCAGCTCTTAACTGTTGGGTATCATATTCTTTTACTGCTTGCGGACTTGAAGCGTATCGTGTTTGGTAGGATGAAGACATTTTATTTTTTTTTCAAAATTAAAAAAAACAGTGTATAAAATACACTGTTTTTTAATTTATTTATTTGTTAATAACTAGGATTTTGTGGTATAGTTATAAATGAGTTTGTGTCAATTTCATATTGCGGAATTGGCAATAAGAAACGATCTGGATTGGCATTAGAAATTAAATCATTTTGTAATATTGGCAATATTGTGAAACCAGAATATAATTTGGACCACATGTTATTTAGATGTTTCTTCATAACATATTCAGCACCTTGAATTTTCAAACCAGGGAATGGGTCAGTTGGTAATGACAAGGAACTCATAGTTGTTGTAAATCGCATGATATCGAACCAACGTTGATTTTCAAAAGCCAATTCCCATCTTCTTTCACTTGCTAATGCTTTTTCAAAGGTAGCAACCGAATTTACAGTTGAAGTTGTAAGAACCGCTAATCCTGCTCTTGTACGAACTTGATTAATATAAGCTAAACTTGAAGCGATATTTCCATCTGCTTCGGCTTTCATTAATATTACATCTGCATAACGCAATACAGGCCAATCATTTTCAGCATCATATGCAACTATTGTTGGAGACATGTATTTATTTACAAAATAAGAAGTTGCAGCATTTCCTTTAGTATAAGAACTAATATTAACATTATATCTAGCTAAAGAAGGATCGATATAATTAGTATAAGACGAGGACGATTTTATTAATTCTAGGGCTGGAGCATTATAACCATCACCATCACCATTTATAATTGCATTTCCACTATTAGTTGGAGCATAATTATTTGGTAACGGATTCCCCATTCCTAAACCTCCTCCTTTAAAACGCACTGCAAAAAGAATTTCTGAATTCATTTCGTTGTTTACAGAAAACACATTAGCATAAGTAGACTGAAGGCTGTATCCAGAATTGCTAATTACATCTTGTAATAATACCGATGCTTCCGCCTTTCTGTTTAACGTTAAATAAACTTTTGCTAATAAAGCTTCAGCAGCCCATTTATTCACATGACCTAAATCGGAAGAATTTGCAGAATATGAAGATGTACTTGCATAATTTTTTGCATTTTTTAAATCTGCTTCGATCAATTTGTAAATATCATTTACAGTTGAACGATTAACAGTTTTAGCTTGTTCAGGGGTAATAGGCTCATGAATTAAAAATACTCCACCATAAAGACGAACTAAGTTAAAATAATGATAGGCTCTAATAAAAGAGGCTTCTGCCGCAATACTTTTACATTGACTTAACGTAACTGGAATTGTTACTGGTGCATATTCAATTACACCACTAGTTTCATTATAATTAGCTCCCGCAGCATTCATAATAATATTAGTATTTCGAATATTATTATAGGTTTTTAGCCAATAATTATAAATTCCTTGGTGTGTTGTTGGAGGATAAAACTGATCTAAATACGTTAAATCGTGTTTAACCGTAGAGGTACTTGTACCCGAATTTTCTACAGTATTGTCACTACGAAGTTCTGTCACTGACCATTCATCTGACAATGGTGCTTGCATTCCTTTATAGCAACTCGTTAATCCTACTTGAAGATCTGTATAATTTTTATAAAAATTATCTACACTAATGTTTGATTCTGACTTTAAATCAATAATATCGGTACATCCGAAAGTTATTAATACTATAATAACAGCTATATATTTTACTAGATTTTTCATAATTTATAAATTAAAAATTAATGTCAATTCCAAATGCAATTGTTTTTGACATTGGGAAACTACCTCTTTGGTATCCACTAATTAAGGCAGATGAGTAAGGCCCTGAAGTAGAACGCCCTTCAGGATTTATACCGCGGTAACCATTAGCAAAATGGAAATAAACGTTTTGTGCAGTACTATATAATCGCAAAGAAGATAATCCAATTTGTTGAGCAAATTTTTCAGGTAACTTATATCCAAAACTTACATCTCTTAGAGAAAAATAAGAACCATCTTCAACAACATAATCCGTTAGCATCCAATTGAATCCAATGTCTTCATAGGGAGTTCTTCCGTCTCCAGGGTTTAGTGGACTCAACCAACGATTAGAATTATAACTTGTATTTCTAGATCTTGTTTCGCTATAGTTAGCATCTCCATTTATTAATTTTCCTCCTTGCACTCCTTGCCATGTAAAACTAAAATCAAATGCTTTATAATTAAAAGTGTTTGTTAGCCCCCAAGTAAAATCTGGATAAGGATTTCCAATAATAGTTCTGTCATCAGTATTTAGCACTCCATCTCCGTTTACATCAACTAGTTTTAACCCACCTGGTTTTAATGCAGAAGGAAGATTAGAAGTTAAACCAGAAGCAGTAATTTGGGCTTGAGAAATCCATACTCCGTCGGTTTTATATCCAAAAAATTGAATCAGTGGTGCGCCAACTATACTTTTGTATATTTCATTTCTTTCTCCATAATTTAGTAAATAGGCTTCGTTTCCTAACTCTCTAATTTTATTTTCGGTATGTGATAAATTAGCTGAGGTAGTCCATTTCAAAGAATTAGTTCTAATATTAGTTGTAGATAATTCTATTTCATATCCTTTATTATCAAGGCTTCCGATATTATTCCATGCTTGCGGCACTCCTGTAAATGCCATCTGGGCTTGCTGTAATAATAATTTATCTGTCATAGATCTATAGGCATCTACGGTAAGATTTATGCGATTATTAAGAATTGAGAAATCCAATCCATAATTCGTTTGATAGGTACTTTCCCAAGTAATATCACTGTTAGAGGTAATCGTAGAAGTTTGAGCTTGTCCAGAATTTTGGGAACCATTACCAGGTCCAAACGTATAATCAGCATTACGAAGTAAGTTCTGAAAACCATAATTTAAAATTCTATTATTTCCCGATACCCCATAACTCGTTCTAAAGGTTAATTTGCTCAACCAATCCACATTGCTTAAAAAAGATTCTTTTTTAGCAGCCCATCCAATTGATGCTGCAGGGAAAGAACCCCATTTTCTACCAGGACCAAAATAAGAACTTCCGTCTGTACGATAGCTAGCGGACAATAAGTACTTGCTTTTGAATGCATAGTTTACCCTACCTAAATAAGACAATAATCCTATTTGACTTTTAGATCCGTAGGTTCCTGATTTATCAATATATAATGCGTTATTTAAAGTATTAATATCATTACTTGGATAGCCCAAACCAGTGGTTTGAGTTGATTCACTAATTGTTTTTTGAGCTGTATATCCTGCAACTACATCTAAAGAGTGATTTTCAAATTCTTTTTTATAATTCAATGTGTTTTCAGATAATAAATCTATATAAGAATTATTAGAATAGACACCTCTGCTTAACATACCGTCAGCATCCGCATTTCTATCTGCCCAGTCTTTTTTAGTATCGTATTTCATATAAAGTGTCTCCATAGTTTTAAAATCTAAACCAGGTAATAAGTTTACACTTAATGTGGCGCCACTTTGTAATCCATAGGATTTCGCATTAATATCATGCATTAATAAAGAAGACATTGGGTTATTTTGAGACGAATTAAATGGATTTCCTCCAATAATAGAACTGATTTGTGCACCTCCAACTAACCAATATGGATTTCCATCAGGCATTACTAATTGAGCTCCCCATGGATAAGTTGGAAAATAATTTAATCCAAGAAAGTGTCTTGGTTGAGCAAAATCTCCAGAACGTATTGCTCCCCATTGCGGTAATTGGTTTACAAATGCAGCAGTTACGCCATTATGGTATGCTGGTAACCAACTCGGGTATCTCCAGAAATTAGTTAAATTTTCTGAAGGAGATTCTTTGCTTTGAAAAGATGGATTTAGGTTGACACTTAATTTAACTCTTTTGCTTAACTCTATATCCAATTTAGTTCTAAAGTTCAGTTTGTTAAAACTGCTTTTTAGCATGATTCCTTCGTCACTTTGGTAACCACCCGAAACAAAATATTTCATACTTTTAGTTCCACCAGTCGCACTTAACTGAAAATTCTTCAAATTTGCAGTTCGTAATACTTCATCTTGGTAGTTATACCCTTTTCCACCTAACATAGTTTGTTCAACTATATAAGCAGCAATTAAGTTGTTAATTTTGGAAGAACTACCTTGATAATACATATTCAAAGCATTCGGATTTGTAATTCCTTCAGCTTGTATCGCAGGGTCGGTATTTCTAATCGCTTGCTCTTTAAATAAAAGTCGGGTATATTCTGAAGTGCTAAGAAGATTATATCTTTTATAATCCGTTTTAACTCCTGTGGTAACTTTAAAAGTAAATTTTGCTTTATCTGCTTTACCACTTTTGGTTGTTATTAATATAACCCCACTTGCTCCTCTAGACCCATAAATTGCAGCAGAAGCAGCATCTTTTAAAATCTCAACAGAAGCTACGTCCGACATATTAATAGAGGCAAGTCCATCCGGAATAGGTTGACCATCTACAACTACCAAAGGATCAGCTCCTGCATTAACAGAACTAATACCACGGATTGTAATCTTTGTATCAGCACCAGCTTCCGAAGATATATTTTGAATTTGTACCCCAGCTATTTTTCCTTGTAAAGCTTGATCAATTCTAGAAACAGGTACTTCATCTAATTTTTCATTGGTGTATTTAGAAATAGACCCAGTAACATTCGATTTTTTCTGAGTACCATATCCAATTACTACAACATCATTTAATTCGGTTTTGGATTCTGCCAAAGTAATATCAATTACTTTATTTTTTCCTACCACAACAATTTGTGGCGCATACCCAATGTAAGTAAAACGAACTATAGATTTAGAATTTTTTACTGAGATTGAATACGATCCATCTATGTCGGTTGACGTATTAGTAGTTTCAGAAGCTACTGTTACACCTGGAATTCCTTTTCCTTGAGGATCTTTTACTGTTCCAGAAATTTTTAATTTATCGGTTTGAGCATTAATAATTGAAGTAAAAATTAATAGAACCAATAGAAATGTTTTTTTCATAATCTAAAAATTGATTTGGTTTTTTGGTTAATAGTTTTAAAATACTTAACGTAATGTTAAAGAAATATTTAATTGGCGTAAAAATATATCTTATTTTTTGGGACAAAATCCGTTAATAGGGTAAAAATTGTACAATTAAAGATCCATAATTGAAGATTATTACAGAATCTTCTAATGAATTATAATTTTATAAAATAGCTGTAAACTAATGCTTTATATGTGTTTCTTGATATAAAAGAACAATACTTTTTATATTAAT
>CANCPC010000117.1 GCA_947379965.1 Flavobacteriaceae bacterium
AATCAAAATGGTAAACTGTTTGATTTTTAATAGTTTGATACTCATTAACTAAAGAAAAGGTTGGACTACTTGTTGTTTCGTTTACACCAAGTTCTTTTGCCAAAGCTTTTATCAAAGTTGTTTTTCCGGCACCCATTTCTCCATGAAAAAGAATTACTTTATTTGGATTTTTTTTTAAGATTTGCTTGGCAACAGTATTAATTTCGTCTAATGAAAAAGTAATTTCCATACTTTATTATTTTGTTTTAAAACCTATAGGTTTGTTTTTTTTACGTTAAATCCTCGAAGTTTTACTTCGATTTTTCATTAACACAGATTTCACAAATTCTCACAGACTTTTTCTGAGCAAATCTGTGAAATCTGTGTTTTAACTATGCTTCTGTTGCTTTACTCAATATAGTTTAAAACAAACAACTTTCAACCAACAACTATTTCGGGTTAAATATCAAAAACGGAATAATCATTTCTTCTAATGAAATCCCTCCGTGTTGATATGTGTTTTTGTAATAACTAACATAATGATTGTAGTTATTTACATAGGCCAAAAATAAATCGTTTTTTGCAAAAATAAAGGAACTACTCATATTTATTGTTGGCAAACCTATTTTTTTTGGTTCTTTTGCGGCATAAACATCTTTGTTTTCATACGACAAACTACGTCCAGTTTTATAACGCAAATTAAGACTCGTATTTTTATCACCAATCACTTTCGAAGGATTTTTTACGTTTATTGTTCCATGATCGGTGGTTAAAATCAATTTGAAACCCAAATTTTGAGCTTGCTGAATAATTTCTAAAAGAGGTGAATTCTTAAACCAACTCAAAGTCAGCGATCGATATGCCTTATCATCCGAAGCTAGTTCTTTTACAACTTCCATTTCGGTTTTAGCATGCGAAAGCATATCTACAAAATTGTAAACTACTGTTACTAAATCATTGTTTTTTAAGGTTTTGAAGTTTTCAACTAGTTTTTTTCCTCCTGTAAGATTTGTGATTTTAAAATAATCCTGCTTAATATCTAATCGTAATCGTTTTAATTGCTCCTTCAAAAATTCAGCTTCAAACAAGTTTTTTCCGCCTTCTTCAGGGTCATTTTTCCAATATTGCGGAAACTGTTTTTCCATTTCAAGCGGAGTCAATCCCGAGAAAATTGCATTTCTTGCATACTGCGTTGCTGTAGGTAAAATTGCATAATACGGAACTTCTTTTTCAAGTTTATAGTGATTTCCCACTACGCTTTCAAAGGTTTTCCATTGGTCGTAACGCAAATTATCAATCACTACAAATAAAATTGGCTTTTCTTTTTTTAGTATTTCAGGAACCACCAATTCCTTGAACAAAGTATGCGATTGAATGGGTTTATCGGCTTTTGGTGCAAACCAATCTTCATAATTGCGCTCTATAAATTTTCCAAATTGCGAGTTAGCTTCTGCTTTTTGCGATTCGAGAATTTCAACCATTCCTTGGTCATTGATATTTTCGAGTTCTAACTCCCAAAAAATCAATTTTTTGTACAATTCTACCCATTCTTCATAGGAATTGACATTCGCCATTTCCATCGATATTTTTCGAAATTCCTTCTGATAATCCAAAGTTGTTTTTTGCGAAACCAATCTCGAATGATCCAAATTCTTCTTCAAACTCAACAAAATCTGATTAGGATTTACCGGTTTTATTAAATAATCAGCAATTTTAGAGCCAATCGCTTCTTCCATAATATATTCTTCTTCACTCTTGGTAATCATAATCATCGGGATCGACGATTTCTTCTCTTTCATTTCCGAAAGCGTTTCTAAGCCACTCATACCGGGCATATTTTCGTCAAGAAAGACAACATCAAAGTTGTTGTTTTCAAAAATATCAATCGCATCCCTGCCATTATTACACGTTGTAACGGTATAATTTTTCTTTTCAAGGAATAAAATATGAGGTTTCAAGTAGTCAATTTCGTCATCGACCCAAAGTATTTTTATCGTCTCCATATAAAAGTATAAAGTATTCAAAAGTAATTAATCAATACGCCAAATTACTTTTTTTATTATGTGAATTAGCTAAAACTATAATAATTTAATACTTTTTTAAGGTATTTCCATCAAAACGAAATCTAATTTATTCTTTGTGCGTGCCACCGCCTTCGCAAGCTCCGGCGCTGTCGGGCTGTACGCTGTATCTCTCCGCTTCGCTACGAGGATGCCGCTTCCATTCCTCACGCAAACCTGCTCAAAAACAACATTTTTACGAAATTTCAAGCTGCTAAAGTTTTTCTTTTTATGACAATTTGTATGAAAAAAAATAATATATTAGCGAAATTAACAAAAGTGAATTTATGGCACAAAGTCACCTCAATTTGGGTGAATTGGAGCCATTTTATGGCACCTATAAACGAGTTGCCTGCAAGCGTCTGACAAAGTTGCGCAGACATTTATTTCGTTGAATAGTTGCTAAATTTCTGTCCGTTATTTGGACTCATTTTGAAAGATAGTTTTTAAATTTAAAGTTGGTTTTTTATCAGAAATGGAAAAGGCAAAACGGACAAAAATCCAGCAACTTTTTGAAATGCAAAAGCAAACAAAACGTAATTTTGAAAGACACTTGAAAGCAACGTTAAGAATTTAGACATAGTTTAAAGTTGAGAAACGAATCGCTCAAAAACTTCTGAACTTTGCGTTGAGAAAAGTTTGCCGAAAAGTGAAACCTAACTGAAAAATATTTTGAGCTTCGCTCAAATATTTTTTGTTTTTGGGTAAACTATTTGAGTAAAACAATAAAAAAAACTGAACGCCAGCAGGCAACAGCCATTTGGCAATATGGCGGGATTAGGCTAAATTTGAAGATGGTTTTGTACTTGAAAAATTAGTCCTAAACCCAAAGATTAGGCTTTATTTATCCGCCACATCGCCAAGCGGCGGGACGTTAGGCACAATATTACCGCAGAATCGAGAAAAAAAACCAATATGAAGATAGACATACATACTCATACAAAGAAAATAAAGCAAGGAGATTCTGAACATAGAAATGTTGATGTCAATAAATTTTCTGAAATAATTAAAGAAACTGATGTTAAGATTTTAGCTATTACAAATCATAATCATTTTGACCACGAACAATACGTAGAATTCAAATCGAATGTTGATGGAATTTGCCAAATTTGGCCAGGTGTTGAATTTGATGTTATTGAAGATGAAAATAGAGCACATCTAATAGTTATTGTAAATCCTAAAAATTCTGAAGTTTTTAATCAAAGAGTAAATCAAGTTATTGGAACAACAACTGCCGATAATTTTTCAATTAGTTTAAATGATGTTGTAGCGAACTTTGATGATTTAGACGCAATATTTATTGCTCATTATCATTCAAAAAAACCAAATTTGTTAGATAAAGATGTAGACAAACTTTTAGAATTAGTGACTAATCAAAAAAGAGTTTTAAAGGAAGCTTCTAATTCAATTTCTGCAGGAATTTATATAAATCACGGTCATAATTCTATTCACGGTTCTGATGTTCATAATTGGGATAATTATGTGAAAGACTCAAATAACTTACCTGAATTAAGATTGCCAGTTGAAAGCTTTGAGCAATTTTGTTTGCTTTTAGATAAAGACGATACAACTATTAAAACAATATTAGATAAAAAAACAAAAGAGTCTATTCAAATAAATCCTTTTGGTATTGCAGAACTTATCAACCTTGATATTTACAACGATATAAATATTTTTTTTGGTTCAAAAGGAACTGGAAAAACAGACATCTTAAAAGCCCTTTCAACATATTACAATGGAAAAGGTTTTACTACAGAAGTTTATGAATCAAATTCAAAAAAACTTGACGATGTTTTTGACTTAAAAGGAAACCAATTAATTATTGATGTAGAAAATTTAGGTATAGATAATTGCTCTAACGACTTGGCTTCATTAAGAAATGCATCAGAAAAAGAAGTTACAAGTTTATCAACTTATTTAAGGTATTATTCAGCAGAAGCAACTAATAAAATAACTAAAAGCATTAAAGTAAATCAATTTACCCTACTTGATGAAAACTCTCCTAAAAGGAATTTTGAAGAAGTAAAAAGCTACTTTGAGAACTTTACTGATTTTAAAAACTATTTTAATGAAGATGCTAAACTTAAAGAAATTGTTGGTGATGAACTTTTAACGGAATTAGATAGTTTAATCACAAAAATTTTAGCTAAAATTAATTTAGAAACAGACAAACGGTTTATTGATTTTAAAAGCATTAGCTTTTTCAATAACTTAATTCAAGTATTTGTTTCTGAAATTTCTAAAAAGACAGGACTACCAGAAAAACCAATAAAAACTGGTTTTAATGAATATGCAAGTAACAGGATTTCCATTGAAAAAAATGTAAAAAAAATCCGTGAAAATATTTTAAAATCAATTTCACCTATAATTGAAGAAGTTGGAGATTTGGGGGAAAAAGGAAAATTGTATTGTCAAACTAATTTGCTAATACAAAACGGAGTAATTTCAGATTCTGATTACAAACATATTCAAAGCAAAACCAAAATCCCTCAAAAATCTGTTGCTTCGCAAATAGAAATTATTTCAAAGCACATTTATGCAAACACATTATTTGAAAAAATTGACGAGTTAAAGAAAATCGAGGGAGCTGAAACTGTTGCTTCAATAGATGATTTATTACTTTTCCATAAACATTTTGTTTTAGACGGTAAAGTTTACACACCTTCTAACGGTGAATCTTCAATGGTTTTGTTACACAATGAGTTAATGAAAGATAAAGAAATTTATTTAATTGATGAACCCGAAAAAAGTTTAGGAAACGATTATATCAGTGAAGTAATTGTACCGCTAATTAAAGAAATCGCAAAAAGTGGAAAAAAAGTAATTATTGCTACACACGATGCAAATATTGCTGTTAGAACATTACCATATAATTCTATTTATCGTGAACACGACATTAATGGATATTACACTTATTCAGGTAATCCATTCTCAAATAACTTAATTTGTAATTCAAGCACAAAAACAAATTTAGACTGGAAATTAATTAGTATGAAAACATTAGAAGGCGGAAAATCTGCTTTCGGAGAAAGAGGAAAAATATATGGCAACACATAACGCAACAATTGAAAGAAAAGAAACTGGTGCAACATTAAAACTTGTAATTGGTACTGAAGAATTGAATATTGTTTTAACCGAGGATAATCCTAATGAAGTTAAAACAGTTTTTAACAAACTATTAATTCATCTAAAAGATGATGAAATTGACTTCAATTTGACAGACGACAAAGAAGATTTATATTTTCATATTTGCAAAGAATACATAACGCAACTTAACGCAGAACTTAAAAGCACATATAAAGAACTTGAAGATAACGGACTATTAAACGACCTGATGTAAAAAAAATACTGTGCCTAACACACGCTACAAGCAATTTGGGGATTTGGCTTAATGGAAAAATGGTTTGTATTTGGAAGATTTGGCAAATCCGAAGAATGGGCTTAATTTAGTCCCAAACTGCTTGTAGCGCGGGGACGTTGGGAGAGATGCTTGACGATCGAAACCAAAATAAAAATTTGAATCTTAAAAAAAATAGTAATTATGGAAATTAGAAATAAAATATTATTTGTAATGTTTATTATGATGTTTTCTTGTCAAAAACATAAGGAAAATACAAAAGAAAATGTTACAAAAGAAGTAAAAAAAGAAGTGACATTTAATCTTGATGCCCAAAAGCTATTAGATGAGTATTTAGAAAATAGTTCAAAAGTATTAGATATGTATAAAGGAAAAAAAATAATTGTTTCTGGAATTATTGACAAAATAGGGCAAAATAATTACAAACAAAATTATATAGAATTTAGAGGTACTGACAACATACAATCTTTAAGATGTTACTTTACCGACACTCTTTTATTAGACAAAACTAAATTATATAAACTTAAAAAAGGAGACAAAACAGAGATTTTAGGAAAATTTGTAGGTCCACAATTAATGGC
>CANCPC010000118.1 GCA_947379965.1 Flavobacteriaceae bacterium
AAGTGTTATTTCGCCCTCTTCCATTAGATTATCAATTAAGAATTCAGCTCTTAATTGCGTTGTGTCATATTGTTTTACTGCTTGTGGGCTAGAAGCGTATCTTGAACTATACTTTGTCATAAATATTCGTTTCGTGTAATCGATTACAAAAATATACTTTTATTCTATAAATTAATATATATTTTAAAAAAAAATATGCAAATCAAATATTAATCTCCCTTTTAAAAATCAAAAAGACAATATATATTTTTTTAAAAAAAACTATTTTAACTAAAAAATTTGTTCTTTCGTCTAGATATTTGAAATAAAAAAACTGATTTTTTGTTAAATAGTAAAGAGGAAAAAGTTTTCACCTCTTCCTCTTTTTAAATAAGTATTTATTATAAATCAATAAATTTTAAGGGCCATAATGTTTTATAAATCATTGATCGGATTGTATTTAGGAACTAATAATTTCATAACTGACCAACCTATTAAATAACAGACGGCACAAATTGAAAAAATAATCAGGTATCCCTTATCAATACCATCAGAAATTACGACACCTGTTTTTGCTAGATCCTTAAAAAAGGTTTCTGGTATTGGTTGAGTTGCAAATTGAGGGAATTTTTGCAAAAATGGTTGGCCATCAATAGTTGTCCATGTTTTATGCGCAAAATCAAATAACAGTCCGGAACCTTTGTTGATAAGAGTTGATCCAAGTCCACCGGCTAATCCTCCGATTCCTGTAACTGTAGCGATTGCTTTTTTAGGAAACATATCACCAACAGTAGTAAATATGTTTGCTGACCAAGCTTGATGAGCAGCTCCTGCAATACCAATTATGATTACTGGAATCCAATAGGTATAATGACCTAATGGCTGAGCCACTAAAGCTAATAAAGGAAAAAAAGCAAAAATTAACATCGCTTTCATTCTACCATCGTAAGGATTCATTCCTTTCTTTTCTACAAAATAAGTTGGCAACCATCCACCAATTATCGAAAGTAATGTTATCAAGTATAATACAAATAATGGCAAAGCGGCTTGAGTAGAATCCATTTGATATACCGAACTTAAATAAGCAGGTGTCCAAAATAGGAAAAACCACCAAACACCGTCAGTCATAAATTTACCAAATGCAAAAGCCCAAGTTTGTTTGTATTTAAAACATTGCATTAAAGTTACTTTCGTTTCATTTTCTGGTACATAGCCCACTAATTTACTATCTGCGACAGCATCTTGTTGTATATAATCTAACTCTTCAGCATTTACTCTAGGATGTTTTTCAGGTTTGTCATACATAAAAACCCAGAATCCCATCCAAACAAAACCTAAAGCACCAATTATAATAAAAGACATTTCCCAACCAAAAGCTTTAGCGATAAACGGAATAGTAATGGGAGCCGCTAATGCTCCAACAGTAGCACCAGAATTAAAAATACTAGTAGAGAAAGCCCTATCTTTTTTTGGAAAATATTCAGCTGTAGTTTTTATGGCTGCGGGAAAATTTCCTGCCTCACCAATAGCTAATACAAGACGAGCTAAAATAAATAAAGCAACACTTACATTAATTACCATTCCGGAATCTTTTACGGTTTTCAATGCTTCTTTTGCGCCTTCAAAACCAACTAACCAATTACCTGTTATACTACCCGAGGTTGCTATACCACAAAAAGCATGCAAACAAGCACCAATAGACCAAACACCAATTGCCAATAGAAATCCTTTCTTAGTGTCTAATAAATCGACTAGTCTACCTGCAAACAATAAAGATATCGCATAAAAAATTGAAAATAATGCAGTAATATTACCATAATCATTATTGGTCCAATGGAATTCAGGAGCTATAAAATCTTTCCATGTCAAGGAAAGAACTTGCCTGTCTAAATAGTTAATTGTTGTTGCAAAAAAAAGCAAACAGCAAATTGTCCATCGGTAATTACCTATTGATTTTTTGGTAGTATTCATGATAATATAGTTGATTATAATTAGTTGTTTATAGATTAAATCAATTTATGAATCGTATTATTTCAATAAAAAAATAAAAAGATTAAAATATGCAATCGATTACGCAAATATAATTTTTAAAACTTTAAATACCAACTATATCTTTAAATAAATCGTTTATAAATAGAACTTAGAGCATTTAAAATGCACAGCTAAAAGAGAATTAAAAATTCAAATAAAATTTTAAGTTTTTATTTAAAAAAAAATAGAAACAGCTAACTTTGAAAGTTATATATTGGTACTTCCTTATAATGAAATCAGAAATTTTAAGTTATGAAAAAGCACAACTACCTATTAAACAAAATTATATTCCTATTCAGTATTGGAATATCGTCAATGATGTATTCCCAAAACGAAGAAATTCGACTTTGGAAAACAATTCCTGGATCTATTGAATCATCCGATTATAAAGAAGGGAGCACATTGGATAATGAAGGAATTATAAAAGGGATTGATAAGGTATCTCAACCCACATTAACCCTTTTTCTAGCAGATGTTGAAAAATCAAATGGCACTTCGGTAATTATATGTCCAGGTGGAGGTTATAGCCATTTGGCAATCAATAAAGAAGGTTATAAAGTTGCAAAATGGTTAAATAGTATAGGGGTTTCGGCTATTGTCTTAAAGTATAGACTCCCAAGTGATATAATTATGAAAGATAAAACGGTTGGGCCTTTACAGGATGCACAAGAATCGGTTCGAGTGATTCGAAGAAATGCTAAAAAATGGCATTTAGATACATCTAAAATTGGAATTATGGGATTTTCGGCAGGAGGACATTTGGCAGCCACTTTATCTACGCACTATAATGACAAGCTATATGACTTGAAAGATAATTTAAGTGCCCGACCTGATTTTTCTATATTAATTTACCCTGTAATATCTATGGACGATGCGATTGTGCATAAAGGTTCGAAAGACAATCTTTTGGGGAAAAATCCTAGCAAGGAATTAACCGAGAAATATTCAAATGAAAAACAGGTAGACTCTAGTACTCCCAAAACATTTTTGGTCCATGCAACTGATGACAAAGTAGTGTCTATTGAAAACAGTATCAATTACTATTTATCTTTAAAAAACAATCTAATACCAACAGAAATGCACGTATACGAAAGTGGCGGACATGGATTTGGCTTAGGTGTTGAGGGTACTACTAAGGAATGGCCAAAAGCATGCGAAAAATGGCTTGCAGTAAACGGATTTATTAAAACGCCATAAATTGTGTTTTAATAAATAATAGGAAGATTACTAATTTATTTTCTTAAAATTTATTTATAAAGTTATTTTCGAACTAACAAATAATAAATAAGGAATCAGAAGATTCAGAAATGAAAAAACATAGCAATTGCTTGGTTTCTAGTAGACTTTTCAGAAGATCATCGAACAATTTGATTGCAGATTTAGATAAATTCTATGATTGATTTGCACAAAAAAACCTCTAAATTTCTTTAGAGGTCATTGGTACTACTTAGTAGCGGGAACAGGACTCGAACCTGTGACCTTCGGGTTATGAGCCCGACGAGCTGCCTACTGCTCTATCCCGCGCTGTTTCGAGTGCAAAGATACAATGAATTTTGATTAATACAAGCTATTTCAAAAAAATGTTTCTGTTTTATATAGCTGTCTGATTTACTAACTGTTATAAAATAATAGAATGTATTTTGATGCTATAAAAATTTTTATGAAGAATAAAATCAATGCATAATAAGGTTTCAAATTGAAATTGATGTTCAATAAATACGAATAGATAAAAAAAATCTAAAAAAGAACAAAAAAAACCTGAAGCGAACTTCAGGTTTAAACAATTAAATATTAAAAAAACTATTACTATTAATAATCATACATTCAAATCTTACTCTTCAGATGCTAATACTGAATTTTTATCAACAACAACATTTAAAACAACTGCAACCCCATTGTTGCTAATCATTGTCATATTCAGTGCATCTAATTTAGCAAGATTTTTTGAAACAAAACCACTAAATTTATTGTAGGATATATTCAATTCTTTTAAATTTTTCAATTTTTCCAAATCAAATGGAACTTGACCCTCCATTTTATTATCAAACAAACTAAGTTGCTCTAGCGCAGTCAAATTAGAAATAGAATGACTTATAGAACCGGTTAATTTATTACTATTTAGCAATAAAATTTTTAAATTTTTCATTTCATAAAAAGAAGTAGGAATTTGACCTTCAAGCTCATTATTATACAACGACAATGTTTGTAAATTACTTAGTTTTCCAATTTCTGATGGAATTTTACCCGTAAATTTATTCATAAACAATTCTAATGTTTTCAAAGAACTTGCATTTCCAATAGCTGCTGGAATTTCTCCTGATAATGAGTTAAATGATAAACGAAGGGTTTCAAGAGATTTCATAGAACCAATTGAAGAAGGAATATTTCCAGAAATACTATTTTTATATAAATTAAGAGTTTTTAAATCTTGTAGGTTAGAAATTTCACTTGGTACTATCCCAACTAAATTGTTATTTGACAAATCAATTGAAACCACTTTGTCATTAAGTATTTTCAATCCATACCAAGTAGTTACCGGCGATTTTAAATCCCACTTATTAGTCCAATTACCACCATTGGTAACTTCATATAATTTTACAAGTGCTTTTTTCTCAGCAACAGTTATATCTGCTTTCATTGATAATGAAAACATTGTTATCAACACTAACGTAAATATCTTTTTCATACTGTAAATTTTTATCCATTAATTTTCGACCAAATTATACCGCTTTTACACAAAAAGCAAATAAAATCGACAAACTACACAAATTTAAATAAAAAAATGGATTTAATCTTACAAAAATCAATATAGGATTACTATAGATATACTTAAAATGAAGGACCGGTTTTATTAAAAATAATAGTATATTTGATATTCAAACTTTAAAATTTAATCGAATGGAATTTAACTTTTTAGCCGTTCTAGTTGCTGCATTATCTTCTTTTGTAGTAGGATTTATTTGGTATAACCCAAAAGTATTTGGAACTATTTGGATGAAAGAAGCAGGATTAACCCATGAACAATTAAGAAAAGGGAATAATCTAAAAATTTTCGGACTCACATTTGTGTATTCATTTATGATTGCGTTTTTGATGCCTACTCTAGTTGTCCATCAGATGGGAGCTATGAGTATGATAGGCGGATCATCGCTTATTGAGTCAGCAAAACCCTCATATGCAGCCTTTATGGCCGATTATGGAAATACATTTCGAACGTATAAACATGGAGCATTACACGGATTTATTTCTGGAATTTTTCTTGCTTTGCCAATAATCTCGATAAATGGATTGTTTGAACATAGATCCTGGAAACACATGGCTATCCAAGCTGGATATTGGATTACGATATTAACAATAATGGGGTCGATTGTTTGTGGCTGGAAATAATTTTAACATTTAATTATAATCATATCGCTCTACATTTGTGGAGCGATTTTTTTTCTTTGAAAACACCTCTATCTATAAAAATATATTCCTCTACGGCACAACTTCCAGAAAACTGGAAGAATTTGACCAACAATAATATTTTTCTGAGTCCTAAATATCTAGAAATACTAGAAAAATCAGGACCTGAAAATATGACATCTCATTTTGTAGGTGTGTATAAAGAG
>CANCPC010000119.1 GCA_947379965.1 Flavobacteriaceae bacterium
GAAGCAATTGCTGCTTTTGACAATTTGATTGCAAAAGTACATATAATCTTTCTATAACCGACTATGAAATATAATTTTCTGAAATTGAAGGTTTTCGTTTACGGCTTTGTAATAAATAGTGTGTTTTAAAATTATAGCCACGAATTAAGCTAATTTATGAGTTTTGAAATTCAAAAGAAATAAAAATGTTAGTATTGAGAATTCAATTTTATTTCGAAACCATTTTTTTAACAGCTTCTAATGCTAAAGGAATATGATTGCTAGCAATGAAGCTGTCGAATACCAATTGAATAATACCTTCTTTATCTGCAACATAAGTAACTCTGCCAGGAAGTAAACCAAATAAATTTGTCTTTACACCAAAAAGGGTTCTAACTTTTTTATCATCATCAGATAATAAAATAAAAGGCAAATTGTAGGTATTAATAAATTTTTCATGCGATGAAATACTGTCGCTACTAATCCCAATTACTTCGGCACCTAAATCCTTAAAATCTTCATATTTATCTCGAAAACTGCAAGCTTGAGCCGTACAACCTGGAGTATTATCTTTTGGATAAAAATAAATCACAACTGGCCTTTTACCAATAAAAGTTTCACTTATAAAAGCATTTCCATTATTGTCTTTTGCTGAAAAATAAGGAATCTTATCTCCTACTTGTAATCCCATTAGTTACCTTTGTAAGTTACAAAATTTCGTGGTGTTTCATATAAAACAACTTCTAAATCGTATTCAGGTTTTATTCTTTTTTTGATTTTATTCCAAATCACAACCACAATATTTTCGGCTGTTGGATTCAGATTTTCAAATTCAGGAACATCAAGATTAAGGTTTTTGTGATCAAAAGGCTTCTCTACTTCTTCCAAAATCAAATTACTTAAATGTTTAATATCCATTACATAACCCGTTTCAGGATCAATTTCGCCAGTAATACCAACTATCAATTCATAATTATGTCCATGAAAATTGGGATTATTGCATTTTCCAAAAACAGCATCATTTTGTTCGAAAGTCCAATCTTTTCGATACAATCGATGGGCAGCATTAAAATGAGCTTTTCTTGAAATAGTTACTTTCATAGGAATGTATGAGTTTGTCGTATTATTTAAATTTATGCATGCTAAAATCAGTAATCTTATAACTTATGGTCTTCTAAAAAATGATAAAATTCGTCGAAAATAATTTTGAACCAAACGGTATAAATTTCGGGATGCAATTGAATATCTTTTTTCACATCATCGATGCTCATCCATTTCCAATTTTCAACTTCTTCAATATTTATTTTTGGCTCGTCATTATAATATCCAATCATGACATGATCAAGTTCATGTTCGGTCAAACCATTGTCGAATGGGGCTTTGTATATAAAATGAAACAACTCTTTTAAATCAGTTTCAAAACCCATTTCTTCAAATAATCTTCTGCATCCGGCTTCAATATTTGTTTCGCCATCACGCTGATGACTGCAACAAGTATTGGTCCATAACAGCGGAGAATGGTATTTTTGATGAGCTCTTTGCTGGAGCATTATTTCGTTATTAGTGTTTAAAACAAATACAGAAAAAGCACGGTGCAAAACTGCTTTTTCGTGTGCTTCAAGCTTGGGCATCAATCCAATTTGCTCATCTTTTTCGTTAACTAATATTACGTTTTCTTCTTTCATATATTTAATACGGTCAAAAATACAAAAAAAGTATTTGAATTAGTACTTGTAAAAAGTTTGTGATAAGTTTAACGCGTGTTTAATAATTGAATTTATTAATTTTATGGGATGAAAACCGACTATTCCAATTTAAATTTATGCGGAATTAATTTATTTATAAATCCATTTCCAATCATTAACAACAAGGACAATATGAACACAAAAATACCGTTTCGAATCCTGTTTTACTTGATTCCTTTACTGATGCTAGAAGCCTGTGGGCAAACAACAAAAAACCAAAATTACATTACAAAACATTCAAACATGGAAAATTCAAATAGCAAACCTGAAAACCCTTATTATTCAACTACCGATACTACCAAACTAAATATTTCGGATGCCGAATGGAAGAAAGTACTACCTGAAGATTTATATGAAGTTTCGCGTCATGCCGATACTGAAAGACCATTTACTGGAAAATATTGGAACACCGACGAAAAAGGAACTTATTATTGTGCCGCCTGTGGAAATTTACTTTTTCGCTCCGGAGCTAAATTCTCAAGCAGCTGCGGTTGGCCTAGTTTTTTTGAACAAGAAAACAAAAATAGCGTGGTTTACAAAGCAGATAATTCCTTTGGTATGAAAAGAACCGAAGCACTTTGCGGAAGATGTGACGGACATTTAGGACACCTTTTTGACGACGGCCCCGCTCCTACTGGAAAACGATATTGCATGAATTCTATCGCATTGGATTTTGTTTCGGATAAAGGAATTGTAGAAAATAAAAGCCAAAATAACCTCGAAACTATAACTCTTGCAGGAGGTTGTTACTGGTGTGTTGAAGCAGTTTACGAACAATTAACAGGTGTAAAATCAGTAGTTTCTGGATTTGCAGGCGGAAAAGTTGCTAATCCAAGTTATGAAGAAGTTTGCTCAGGAAATACGGGTCACGCCGAAGTGGTTCAAATTACTTATGACAAAACAATTACTAGCTTAGACGAGATTTTTAAAATTTTCTTTACCGTACATAATCCAACGACGCTAAATCGACAAGGTGGTGATGTTGGAACTCAATATCGTTCCGCGATATTTTATAAAAATGAGGCTCAAAAAATGGCGGCACAGACTATTATTCAAGATTTAGAAAAAGCAAAAGTATATGACGACCCAATTGTAACTACTTTAGAACCGTTAACTCAATTTTACAAAGCCAAAGATTCGCACCAGAATTATTATCAAAACAACAAAACTCAACCGTATTGCCAAATGGTGATTCAACCTAAAATTGAGAAATTCGAAAAGCTTTTTAAGGACAGATTAAAAAAGAAATAAATCTAAAAAAATAGAAAACCGGAAAGTCATTTTCGGTTTTTTTTGTGAATAAATATTTCAAACAAAAAATATAAAATTTCATAAGCAACCCATTGTAAATGCTAGCAGATATTTATTATATTTGGATTATCACCATAAAATAGAATAAGACCAAAAACAAAAGTTAATTATAAAATATTCACACTATGAAAATAGCCCTTTTTACGAATGAATTTCCGCCCAATATATACGGAGGTGCCGGCGTTCATATTGATTTTTTAAGTCAAGAATTGGCTAAATTAGCCCAAGTTGAAATCCGTTGTTTTGGTGATCAAGACGAAAATACTAAAACTATGAACGTAAAAGGTATCAATTCATCGTTGATAAAAATGGTGGATGATAGTAATTCGCATATCAAAATGTTTCATAATTTAAGTCGAAATGTCGAAATGTCGCAAGCCACACCACAAGCCGATATTATTCATTGCCATACTTGGTACACACATCTTGCCGGAGTTTTTACTCGCGAATTGCTGCAAGTACCACTTATTTTAACCACGCATAGCTTAGAAACCCATCGTCCTTGGAAAGTAGAACAACTAGGAAACGGTTATTTCCTTTCGCGTTGGATCGAAAATAAAGCCTATAACACCGCCGATGGAATTATTGCTGTAAGCGAACAAATGAAAGAGGATGTTATCGAAGCGTATGGCGTTGCTCCCGAAAAAGTGACCGTGATTCATAACGGAATTGACCCTGAATATTACCAACCCACTTTTGACAATACATTATTGGTCGAATTAGGAATAGATCCTACCATTCCGTTTGTGCTTTTTGTAGGCCGAATTACGCGCCAAAAAGGAATATCGGGATTGATAGAAGCAGCGAAATATTTCAATAAAAACTGTCAAATTGTGCTGTGTGCTGGAGCGCCAGATACTAAGGAAATAGCCCAAGAAACCGAAGAATTAATCGCTAATTTAATGAAAGAACGTGATGGTGTTATCTTAATTTCGGAGATGTTGCCTCGCGAAAAAATAAAAGTATTGTACAGCCACGCCCGCGTGTTTGCCTGTCCTTCGTTATACGAACCTTTTGGCATCATCAATCTTGAAGCCATGGCTTGTGAAACGCCAGTTGTGGGAAGTCACGTAGGCGGAATTCCTGAAATTATTGTTGATGGAAGCACGGGTTATTTGGTACCGTTACAAAGTGTTTCGAGAACCGATTTTAATCCTGCCAATCCCGAAGCATTCCAGAAAGCATTTGCCGAAAAAATCAATTTATTATTAGATAATGAAGCTTTGGCAACCCAAATGGGAAAAGCGGGTCGCGAACGTGTTTTGAAAATTTTCAGCTGGGAATCTATCGCTAAAACTACTTTCGATTATTACCAAAAAGTAATTGATGGCTTTGTAAAAGAAAAAGCCTAATAGTTTTTTGGAGATAATTTAATTTTAGTTCACAATTCAAACCATTCTTAATCGGATGGTTTTTTTTTTGTAATAATAATTTAATAATAAATAATTGTTAGTGCGTAATGTAGTGAATTACGAATTCAACACTAGAATAGGTGCGAAAAGCAACTAATTAATAAAAAGTCCTTTTGATGATTTGTAATATTTTTTATATACATTAGCTTACTAAATACTAGCACCATTTATGGCATAAAGCCACCCCAATTTGGGTGGATTGGAGCCATTTTATGGCTGGTATATACTAGTTAGCACTAATTGCCGAGCAAAATTTTCTTAAATGAGTAAGTTTCCGAATTTTGAAATAAAACCTTGTGGAGAAATCTCAAACGAGTTTCTTAAAATGGATATTTCAACTTTTAATGATGCTTGTCAATTTATTGCAAGATTACCTTATGGAAGAAATCATGATAAGAATGACTTGAAAACAATCTTCTCAGACAATTGCGGAACATGCAGCACAAAGCATGCGACATTGAAAAGGCTTGCGCAAGAAAATGAATTTGAAGGCTTAAAGTTGATACTTGGGATTTTTAAAATGAATGCGCAAAATACTGTAGCGATAACTGAAACTTTGAGAAAAAACAATCTTGATTTCATACCAGAAGCTCATAATTATTTGAAGTTCGAAAATGAAATCCTAGATTTCACAAAACGTAATTCAAATGCGTCAGATTTTGAAGATAGCTTATTGTTGGAAATAGAGATTTTACCTAATCAGATTTCAAATTACAAAGTGGAATTTCATAAAGAGTTTTTGAAAAAATGGCTAACAGAAAATCCAGAAATAGAATTTGACATTGAAAAACTATGGAAAGTTAGAGAAAAGTGTATTGAAGACTTAAGCAACTAGTGCTAACAGCCGTTTCAAGAAATGGCGAAAAATGTGCAAAATTCACATTTTTCTTTCGCAAGAATTTTTATCTTTAACGGAAAATATGCCGTTACGAAGTTCGCCACTTCATGAAGCGGCGGAACGTTACCAGCTATACTAACAACAGAATCCAACTTAAAATTACAAGCTTATTTTAATACCTAAATATTTCACTATGAAAAAAATCAATATCTTTTTTTTGCTAATTGTATTTACATTTTCTTTAGTTTGTTGTCGAACTACTAAATTATCTAACTCTGATAAAGGCCAAATCAATGGTCATCCCGCTTGGATGATGCAAGGCAACAT
>CANCPC010000120.1 GCA_947379965.1 Flavobacteriaceae bacterium
TTCAGTATTTGGCGTTCAAAGTCTAATTTTTTAGATTAAATGGGATAACATTTGTTTTAAAACTAAAACTCCTTGAGTAGCGTTCATTGGAATGATTTCTAATGGATTTCTCAAATTAGGAATTGTAGCAGGTTTTGGATCAATATAAAAAACAGGAATTTCAGGATTTGTAAATTCTATCAATCCCGCCGCTGGATAAACTTGCAATGAAGTTCCAATAACTACGAATACATCTGCATTTTGAGTAATCTCCATAGCTTCTTCCAAGGCGGGAACTTCCTCGCCAAACCAAACGATGTGTGGTCGCAATTGATTTCCTTTATCATCTAAATCGCCAATATTCAAATCGACTTCCCAATCCAGAATATAATTGCTGTTTACGGAACTTCGAACTTTTAACAATTCACCATGAAGATGCAACACATTCGAACTTCCTGACTTTTCGTGTAAATTATCTACATTTTGCGTGATGATGAAAACCTCGAAATCATTTTCTAACTCGGTTAAAATTTCATGTCCTAAATTGGGTTGAACTTCATGTAACTGTTTCCGTCTTTGATTGTAAAAATTAAGAACTAATTTGGGGTTTTTATGCCATCCTTCGGGTGTCGCAACCTCCATAACGCTATGCCCTTCCCAAAGTCCTCCGGCATCACGAAAGGTTTTAATTCCGCTTTCGGCACTAATTCCGGCACCTGTCAAGATGACTAGTTTCTTTTTCATAGAATTATTTTTTTCGATTTTTTGTCAACAAAATTAGATATTTATTACTACTCTTTTTTAGTATTTTTGACAAATAATTTTTTATAAATGATTGATTTAGATTACTTAGATTTCCTTGAAAATATACTTACTGAAAACCGAAAAAATAGGTTTTTGAAAGTATTAGAAAACAGAACTAATCATTTTACGATTGCTGTTGAAGACGTATTTCAAATGCATAATACTAGTGCGGTGATGCGGAGTTGCGAGGTTTTTGGCATCCAAGAATTGAATGTTATCGAGCAACGATATGGGAAAAGAATTGATAAAGAAATTGCAATGGGAGCTCAGAAATGGGTAGATATTAATGCGTTTGATAGTGTTTCGACTTGTATAGAAACCTTGAAGTATAAAGGCTATCAAATTATTGCAACAACACCTCATGAGAAGGATTGTTTGCTTGAAGATTTTGATATTTCGAAACCTAGTGCTTTATTTTTTGGCACAGAAAGAGATGGGCTTTCCGAGGAAATTTTGCAAAAAGCAGATGGTTTTCTCAAGATACCTATGGTAGGTTTTACAGAAAGTTTGAATATTTCGGTTTCTGCAGCGATAATTATCCAAAATCTAACCAACAGATTGCGCAATTCTAATATTAATTGGCATTTATCAGAAGAAGAGATCTTGATAAAAAGATTGGCTTGGGCAAAAAATTCTATTAAAGATATAAAAAGAATTGAAGCTCGATATTATGCTGACAAATTAGTTCTTTAATTTTGTTTCTTATCGACTAACGGTAACGCCCTTGTAATTTAAAGAGTTTTTTTTCCTTTAAACGATTATAATATTTTTAGTTGGAATTTGATACTATTTTTGAAATCAAATTAATAAACAAATTCATTTTATGAATACTAAAAATATCTTTGATCCAACTTATCGAAAAGATTATTTAGAAGGTTATTCTAATGGATCAAACCCATATATTAAAGTTAATTCTAAAGAAAAAAGTGATGCTTTTAATTCTGGATTTAATTCAGGTAGAATTGAATATGAAAGATTGAATGGTCGCATTCTCGAAGGTATTCCTCCTCGTATAGTCACAATTAAAGTTTTAGAGGATTTTTTATTAGCGGGGATGTTGGGCTTAGGTATTGATAATGAGGATTATAATTTTTTTCAACTAAATGTAATTGCCAAGTGGTATGAAAGTGGAATTGAAAAATACAATCCAAATCAAAGTGTTTATTTAACTGAAATCCTTGAAGAAAACGGAATTGAAATCCATTAATTCTTCATTAACCAATTTTAGAATTGGTTAAAATTATGATAATCTAGTCTATAAAAAAAAACGGTAAACTCTTGTTTTTAAAGAGTTTACCGTTTTTGTTTTGTGACCTTGACTGAATGAAAATAAAATTCATTTTTTTACGCATTTACTGCTCCTCTGGCGTTTTTTTTGGGTTCATTGAAAAACTTTTTTTGGGTTGAGTGTACTCAAGTAGACTCAAATGGTCTCAAGTGGACACAAAAATGGACACATTTTTTGACCAATAAATGAGTTAATCATAACTTTAAAAAACATAAATAACCTAATTTTTTAAAGTATGAAAACAAAATTTTACTTGCGTAAAAGTACGCAAAATTCAGCAATCTATTTCGAGTTTAGAAATGGTAAAACGTCAAAATTTAGAGCTTCAACAGGATTTGTTCTAAGAAGCGAAAAAGAATGGGATACTGTAAAACAAAAAGTCAAGTTGCCTTCTTCAATTACAAATTCATCACTTATTAACGTCAAGTTGTCCGAACTAAAAAGTAAATTGGATAATATATTTTATGAGAGTACTAACAGAGGTGTGGATATTGATAAGATAATTCAAGCTTTTGATGAAGTTTTTGGAACATCTAAGACCACAGAAAAAAATAGAAATTCTTGTTTTTTGCAGCAAAATATCGTTACTGAAAATAGTAACGACTTTTTGGTATATTATGATTGGTTTTTGGATTTTTATTCTAAAAATAATTCACCCTATACAAAAAAAGTTTTAACTGCTGGAACATTACGAACTATGAAAAGTTCCTATTCTATTCTTAAAAAATATATTGAACAAAAGGGACTAAAAAAAATATTTTTCAATGATATTAATAGAGCTTTTTATAATGATTTTGTTTCGTTTTTAAATACAAAAAAATATTCCAAAAATTATATTGGTACTATAATTCAAAAAATAAAAACAGTAATGGGTTATGCATTTGATGAAGAAAAACATACTAATTTAGAGTATAAGAAAAGCTATTTTGCAAAAATGACCGAAATAGTCAATCACCCGTATTTAGACTTGTTAGAATTAGAGAAGATTGATAAATTAGTTTTGAATCAGAGGGAGATGGATTTATCTAGAGATATTTTTCTAATTGGATGTAATACGGGACTCAGAATAGGAGATTTGCTTAATTTTATTAAGAACCCTAAAATTATAACGCAAAATCAGAGAGATTTTATTCAAGTTTCACAGAGTAAAACATCAAATCCTGTAATAATTCCGATGAACCCAACTATACTAAAAATATTAGCGAAGTATAACGGTAGTTTTCCAAGTTATTTACACCAGAATATAATAAATGAAAATCTAAAATCAATTTGTAAGATGGCTAAAATAAATAATCCATACGAATATAGTCGTACAGAAGGAGGGAAAGTAATTTTGCATAAAATGCCTAAATATAAGTTTATTTCAACCCATACAGCTAGAAGGTCATTCTGTACAAATGCTTATTATTCAGGTATGCCTGTGCCAGATATAATGGCAATTTCTGGTCATAAAACAGAAAAAATATTTTATAATTATATCAAGGTTGATGTTTTAGATAATGCAGCAAGAATTGCAGCGGATAATCCTTTTTTTAATTAGGATTGAACAATATTAATGTTATTGATTAAAAAAGGGGAGTAACACCCCTTTTTAAATTAATATTATCAAACTTTCAATTGCGTCTTTTATCTTATAATTTATCCTGTATTTTACACTTCCCTTTTTTTATTAATTCCCAAACCTCAGGGTAATTTTCATAGTTGGTATCACAGCAAAAGTAAAGCTGTCGTTGCAGCAGCAGAATTATATTTTAACCTATTGGCTTGTTGCTGACTGAAGAATATTTATCGTGACTTTAATTCGAAAAGCTCTTTTGGGTTTATCTCAAGTGCATTGGCAATCTTAACAAGTGTTTTGACGGTGGTGTTAATTTCCGCTCGTTCAATTCTTGCAATTTGAGATTTGGGTATATATAAATAGTGTGCTAGATTTTTTTAGAAAGATTTACTTTTCTCGAAATTGCCTTAAATAAATCTGAAGAGTTTTTATTCTTTATTGTTTGTTGGTAATTCAAAATTAAATAATTCACTTGGCGAAATCTCTAAAGTTCGAATTATTTTAAATAAAGTACTTATAGTAGGATTGGTCTTTATGGTTTCAATCCTTGCAATTTGTGAAAGTGTTAATTCCGAGCGATATGCTAATTCTTCTTGACTAATACCCTTTTCTGCACGAATTTCTTTTAGCCGTTTTGCTAAAAGCTTTAATCCTTCCTCATCAAATGTAAATATTCTTGATAAATTATCTTTCCTTTTCATTTACCAAAATGAAGATAATTAATATTGCTTTATTATAGCTTATATGCTATAATTCAATATATTTGAAAAATAATTACCTGCTTTGAGGAAAACCGTAAAGAAGTCTTAAAAGCTTCATTTAAGTTTGTAAATCATTAAAACCCCAATTTTCATGAAAATAAAATTATTTACGATATTTATTTTTTGTACACTTTTTTTAAATGCTCAAATAAAAATTAGCGAGAAAAAAGGAGAACCAACGCCTGCAAGATATTCATATAAAAGGCCTTCAAATTGTGCTTTAAATACAGCTATGCTTATTACTGATTATAAAGAAAACAAAGATAAATTAACACTTAAGAGGAGCACTTTAATTGAGAAGAACAACGAATTATATGTTGAAGCATTTGTAAAATTTAATGCGGATTTCAATAAAAATGATGTGGCTATTTTGGAAGTTCAATTAAACACACAATCGGGTAATTATTATACCGCAAAAATACCTTTGAAAAACCTTGAAAAATTATTATTAATCAATGGAATTGAAAATGTTGAAATTGCAGAAAAGGTTCAAATACAATTGGACAATACTTTAACTTCTACAAAAGTTACGGCAGTTCATTCAGGGTTAGGGCTTTCAAAAGCCTACTCTGGGAATGGTGTAGTTGTTGGAATTATAGACGGGGGTTTTGATTATACTCATCCTACATTTTACAATCAAGCACATTCACAATACAGGATTAAAAGGGTTTGGGAACAGAACCAGACTGGTACACCTCCAATTGGATATTCTGGTGGAAATGAAATTATAGGACAGTTAAATATATTAAATAAAAAATTTGATGTTACTAATGATAGTCATGGTTCACACGTTGCTGGTATTGCTGCAGGTAGTGGCGGAATATTAAATAGTCTATATAAAGGAATTGCATATGAAAGTGATATAGTTTTAGTTTCAACAGATAAAACAAATATTGGTATAGCTCAAGGAATTAATTATATTTTTGATTATGCAACTTCGGTTAATAAACCAGCAGTTATAAATATGAGTTTAGGAAGTCATTTAGGACCACATGATGGTACTTCACCTTTTGATATGTTTTGCAATGGTTTGGTTGGTCCTGGTAAAATTTTAGTTGGTTCTGCAGGTAATCAAGGGGCGGATAAAATTCATTTATTCAGTTCGTTTTCAACAATTAAGAATACGGCTAACAGTTTTATTGAATTTCCATACTCATCAACTGTCAAAACAAAAGGAATCACGAGTATTGATTTATGGGGTGAAGTAGGTAAA
>CANCPC010000121.1 GCA_947379965.1 Flavobacteriaceae bacterium
GGAACCTATTTTAATAATGGAACAATTGAAGAAAGTGCCGCAGTTATTAAAGCCATTTATTTTACTAATTTGGAGGAAATTGGCAGCTGGAAATTTCGACAATTTATAAATCCTGAAGTGGTTATTGGGATGAACAGGCCCAATGTTCTTGCGGATAGAATTACATTAAATGGCGATTCAGGGATTAATGGTTTTAACAGTCAATCTCTTTTTGGAACTAAAAAATTATTAGTTAGTTTTCAAACACAGGGTTATTCACCATGGAAAATTACAGGATTTCGATTGAATCCCTACTTTAGATATACAATGGGATTAATTGGGGATGACAATCAAAAATTATTTTCAAGCAAATTGTATTCCCAAATAGGAGTTGGGGTAATTATAAGTAATGATTATTTAGTATTTAAATCGTTTCAATTGTCTTTTTCGTATTATCCAAATTTACCAATTGATGGGGGATCATTATACAAAACGAATGCCATTAGAACATCCGATTTTGGATTAGAAAATTTTGGAATCTCAAAACCAGAATTGGTTAAATATCAATAATAAATTTAGAAAATGGTTGTAGGTAACAATAATAAAAAAGACAAACTAATAAGTTTGTCTTTTTTTTGTGGAATCGCCGGGAATCGAACCCGGGTCCAAACAAGCAACTAAAGAGCTTTCTACACGCTTATTTCCTGATTGAATTTTCGATGTTGTGTTTGACCAGAAACAGTCGCACAACACTTATCTTCTTAATTTTCGAAATCCACCCGAAGCTCATGAAAATCTAGGTTTAAATTTACGATTCACCTTTATCGACCGCCATAAACCAAAGCTTTCGTGGTGAATCCTGCTTTCCTACCTTGTAGGACGAGGCTAATCTTACTATGATTCAGATTATGCAGCAAGAGCGTAGTTTCCTTCGCCGTGTAAATGTTTTGAAACCTTTTATTAACGAGAATTGTCCCAGTTCTCGACGTGCTTACTTTTCAATTCGACTTGCTGTCAAAACCAGTCGACCCCATTTATATTTCAATCTTCAAAAACTATTCCAAATTTGAGTTGGCAAAGATAACCTTTTTAATTCGATGTGCTTCTGAAGAAGTTTGCAAAAAAATCAATTCTTAATTATTCCTCTTTTTCATTTCCGTCAAGCTTAAATGGATAATCACCAAACAAAGAAGAAAGTTTTCTTATGTTATATGGGCTTTTTGAAAATTTATTTGATAATGAAATTAAGGTAACATTTTCATCCTTTAAAGGAACATAGGAAGTGGTGCTACCATGCCACCATCCGTTATGGTAATATAAGGTTTTTCCTGTTTCCCATTGCACCATTCGAATTCCAAGACCATAATTTTTCTGGCCTTTGTGTTCGTTGCTGTACCCCTTATACACTTGATTGAGTAGTTCTGTTTCAAGAAATGTTGCTGCACTTCGTGCTCGGTCTAACTTCAATAGATCTCTCGGTGTAGAATATATGTTTTTGTCTCCATAAATGGCATCCAAATAATCCATGCCAATCTCGACTCTATTCCCTTTGTATGATGGAGCTATATTTTTACGGTCCTTATCATATTCCATTACAAAAGTGTTATTCATGCTAAGGGGGTCAAATACGATCCTTTTCATTGCTTCTTTGTATTTTAATCCTGTAGTTTTTTCAATGATCAATGCCAAAATAGCATAATTGGTATTACAATAAGAAAATCGAGTGTTTGTTTTAAATTCTAGTGAAATTCCTTTGTTTTCCAAAAGTGTCAATATATCCTCATTAGTTAGTATTTTATGTCTATCCCAAATTGCCTTTTTATCTGTAAAATAAGAATAATTTCTAATCCCACTTCTGTGGTTTAATAGTGTTCTAATAGTAACTTCAGGATATGGGAAATGCTTTAAAATGGTTGTTACTTTTTGATCTAAATTTATTTTTCCTGCATTAATTAATTTTAAAACTGCCGTTGCAGTAATTACTTTACTCACCGAGGCAAGATGCAATGGAGTGTCAGCAGTCATAATTGTTTTAGTTCTAAAATTAGAAAAACCTTCATATTTTTCATAGATGATTTGTCCGTTTTTAGCAACTAAAAATCCACCATTTAAGCTGTTATTAGGCCAGTTTTTATTGTAAAAAGCTTCGATAGCTCTTTTTTTGGAATTGATATATTCAGCGGTTAATTTAGGATTTTCGTTATTTAAAGGCTCCATTTTTGGTAATCCATCCTTAAAATAACGATTCGATTTTGAAAAAGTTTCTTGTTTACAGGAGACTAAAACTAAAATTAACAGAAGTATTTGAAGTATATTTGCTTTTTTTGTAAATGTCATTTTTGTTTTTTTTGGGAAAGCAAATATATAAAATCAATCTCTTTTTTGACTTGTTTATATTCGAAAACCTTAACATTAATTTTAACTTCTTTATTAACAATCTACTACTAATTTAATATACAGTTATAATAGTTTTGAATGTTGATACAATTATTTAAAATGAGATTTATGTCAAATGGTATTGTTATTTTATAAAAATGGTAATCCAAAAAGTTAAATTAAATAAAATATCCAATTTATGAAAATCGGAATTATTCAAGAAAGAAAAAATTTATTAGATCGGAGAGTTGTGTTTTCACCCTTTCAATTGGCTAAGATAAAACAGCTTCACCAAGACGTAACAATTAAAGTGGAAAGTTCGGATATTAGAATTTTTTCAGATGATCAATATAAAAATTTAGGAATAGAAGTTTCTTCTGAGAGTTGCGACTGTGATTTTTATTTTGGAATTAATGCGATACCCATCGAATATTTGATTCCAAACAAATCCTATTTCTTTTTTTCGAATATTTTAGAAAAACAAACGCATAGTAAGCAACTTCTACAAACTTTATTAAAAAAAAATATAGATTTTTATGATTATGAAACTCTTGTCGATTCAAATAATCGAAGACTGATAGGGTTAGAAAAACAAGCCGGTATCGTAGGTGCTTATAATGCTATTAGGGCTTTTGGATTAAAATTTGAATTATTCAAACTCCCCAAAGCTGAGACGCTTTCCGGAAAAAACGCTTTAATAAATCATTTGAAACGATTGACTTTACCTCCTTTAAAATTTGTAATTACAGGAACAGATAACGGAACTAGCGGGATTAAAGAAGTGCTAAATGCCATTAAAATTAAAGAAGTTTCGATCGAAAATTATCTGACCAAAAACTACTCACAACCTGTTTACACCTCTATTGATGTATTATCTTATAACAAACGGAGAGATGGACAATTGTTTGATTTTAATGATTTCTTTGATAACCCACAAGAATATGAATCCAATTTTGAACGTTTTACAAAAGTTTCAGATATTTTTTTTAATGCTCATTTTCATGCTAATGTAGCTCCACAAATTCTAACTCGAGAGATGCTTTTAAACAAGGATTGTAAGATAAAAGTTGTTGCCGATATACTCTCTCCTGTCAATGGTCTAATAGCTTGTACACTTCGATCCTCCACGATTGCCGAGCCTTTATATGGTTATTGGCCAAGTGAAAATAAAGAAGTAGACGTTTTTCATCCTGCAGCAATTGTTGTGATGGCAGTTGATAATTTAACTTGTGAATTACCAAAAGACACTAGCGAAGTTTTTGGCGAAATGCTTATGCAACATGTAATTCCTGCTTTTTTTGATGGCGACAAAGAAGGGATTTTGAAAAGAGCTAAAATTACAGAAAAAGGAAAATTGACTCAAGCGTTTAGTTATTTACAAGATTATATTGATGGTAAATAAAATTTGAAGTTAATTTAAAACTTTATATTTCTATATCTTTGGGTTTCAAAAAAAACTCCCAGTCTATGAAAAATTTACTTTCGTTTTTCTTGATTTTTAATCTGTTTTTAGTTTATTTAACAATCTCAGCAAAATCTATCTAATACAGTTTTGGTAATTTTTAAATTTATCCCAAACCGAAAGCTGACTTATACGGTCAAACACAAAAATAAACCTGTTATATTGAACCAATCTATTACAAATTTTACTTTATGATACTATGAAAAAAACGACCTTTTTTATTACTTTATTTTTTACAGGATGTACTCTTTTTGCTCAAAAAAGTGATGATCAAATTCTTAAACAAATTTATAAGTCTTCTTTGATAAATTCGCAATGTTATTCCTGGTTAGATTATCTTTCTAATTCAATAGGAGCTCGATTATCAGGCTCATCCAATGCTGACAAAGCAGTTCTATACACAAAATCTCAATTGGAAACTTTGGGTTTCGATAGGGTGTATCTTCAAGAGGTAATGGTTCCAAAATGGGTGCGTGGTGCTAAAGAATCAGCCTATATTTTAGACAATAACAGGAAGATAAATATTCCTGTTTGTGCATTGGGAGGTTCTATTGCTACACCAGAAAGTGGAATAACCGCCGAAATAATCCAAGTAAATGGTATTCAGGAATTAGAAGCTTTGGGCGAAAAAATAAAAGGTAAAATTGTATTTTTTAATCGACCAATGGATCAAGAAAATATAGAGACATTCAAATCCTACGGAGCTTGTGTCGATCAAAGATTTGGTGGAGCAAAAGAAGCCTCGAAATATGGAGCTGTTGCATCTATCGTTCGTTCGATGAATATGCGTTTGGATGATTTTCCTCATACAGGCGCTCAAAGTTATGGTGCTATTCCAAAAGAACAATATATTCCAGCGGCAGCCATAAGTACGAATGCGGCAGAATTATTAAGTAAATCCTTGAAAAATAATCCACATTTAAAATTCTTCTTGAAACAATCTTGCCAGAATATGGAAGATGTTTTGTCTCATAACGTAATTGGCGAAATAAAAGGAAGCGAACATCCCGAAAACATTATGGTTGTAGGCGGACATCTTGATTCTTGGGATCTCGCAGATGGTTCGCAAGATGATGGAGCAGGCGTGGTACAAAGTATGGAAGTGATGAATATCTTCAAAAATATTGGTTATAAACCCAAAAATACGCTTCGGGTGGTGCTTTTTATGAATGAGGAAAACGGAGGAAAAGGCGGCAAAAAATACGAAGAATTGGCTCAAGCCAATAACGAAAACCACATTTTTGCTTTAGAAAGTGACTCGGGTGGATTTTCGCCAAGAGGTTTTTCTTTCGAAAGTGATGATGCTAATCTGAATAAAATCTTGGGTTGGAAATCTCTTTTTGAACCGTATCTAATACATAGTTTTACCAAAGGGCACAGCGGCTCCGATATTGAACCTCTAACCTCTAAAAATCTTGTAAAAGCAGGTTTACGTCCCGATTCACAACGCTATTTCGATTATCATCACGCCGCAAACGATAAGTTTGATGGCGTAAACAAAAGAGAATTAGAACTTGGAGCGGCAACTATGGCTTCCTTGATTTATTTGATAGATCAAAACGGAATTGTGAAATAGTTTTAAATTTTCGAGGTGTGATTATGACTATAAAGTAAATTTTGAGAGCTAGCCTAAAAAATGGATTA
>CANCPC010000122.1 GCA_947379965.1 Flavobacteriaceae bacterium
CAGCTTATACAGGAACTCCAAATTTAATAACAAAATCAGAAATATTTCATAATGCATCACTTAGTCAACTAAAGAGCACTAGAAAACTAGTATTTACAGTAACTATGTTTCCAGGTGTTGCCTTAACATCTAGTAGTTCGGGAAGATTGAAGCTACGTTCAAGTGCCACAGTTTATTTAACATTACCATGAAAAAATTAAGTTTTATAATCATTACTTTGGTTTCTGTTGCATCCTTTTCACAAAATAAAGAGATTTTATACAACTTTACCTCAGTTCCGCAATCATTGATGTTAAATCCTGGTGCTGATTTTAAATACAATTGGTATGTTGGTGTTCCTTTATTTTCTGGAATATCAGCAAATATAGGATCTAGTGGTTTTTCTGCTTATGATCTATTCGCTAATAACGGAGTAGATTTTAATATTAAATTGAGTAATGTGGTATCCTCGGCTTCTCGAAGCGACAAGTTGGCGATAAATGAGCAAATCGAACTTTTTAATGGTGGTTTTAGAATAGGAGAGGAGGGAAATAAAGCATATATATCATTCGGTATGTATCAAGAACTAGATGTATTGGCGTATTTACCAAAAGATCCTATTCTTTTTGCTTTAAATGGAAATAAGAATTATTTGGGGAAAGTTTTTAATTTAGGTGATTTGAATATGAAAGGTGAAATGATTTCAGTTTTTCATCTGGGATATCATAAAAACTTAACTAAAAATCTAATTTTAGGAGTTAGAGGAAAAATTTATTCGAGTATTGTTAACTTTTCTTCGACTCAAAATTCAGGATATTTTTATACTATTCCTGGGACAAAAACGATTTATGATCAAGTATTTGTTTCTGATATCCTTATTAATACTTCTGGGATTTCTAAATATTCAGGAAATATTCAAAATGATATAACAAAAAAGATGTTTTTTGGCGGAGATTTAGGATTAGGTATGGATGCGGGTATTACTTTTTATCCTGAAAAAAACATTCAATTTACGGCAAGTATAGTTGATATTGGTTTTATTAGGCATACAATAAATGTTAAAAGGTATACTATGAAAGGTAACTATGAATATCAAGGAATCACACCAAATTTTATTACGGGTTCTGCAAATGATATTTATAATGAAATTAAAGTAGCTATTCCAACAGATACATCAAAGGATAAATATACTACTTGGAGACCAGTAAAATTTAATTCTTCGTATCAATACTCTTTTGGTGATGATAGAAATTCAGATTGTAGTTGTGAAGGAAGTGAATTCAAATACAAAAATGCTTTAGGGATGCAATTGTTTGCAATGACTACGCCAAGGAGTCCTTTCCTTGCTTTAACAGGATATTATAACCGACAAATTTTTGATTCTATGCAAATGAAAGCAACTTATACTATAGATTCTTTTTCGAATAAAAATGTAGGTCTTGGAGTATCGTCTACATTAGGCAAAGCCAATTTCTATTTAATGGCAGATAATCTTTTATCATATGCAGATTTAGCAAAAGCCAATAGTCTTAATTTTCAATTAGGACTTAATTTGATTTTTGATACAAAAAATAAAAATGACTAATCTATTTGTATGGTTTTAAAATACGTACTAATTTTTTTATTTAATAAAACGGTTTGTATTTAATTTAAAATTAATCGGTTTTTTGCTGAAAAGTTTCTATATTTGCACGCAATTTAACTTTACTTCAAATTGCAATGATAGCACATAACTCCAAGATTATAGGTGAAGGCCTCACTTACGATGATGTTTTATTGGTTCCAAATTACTCAAATGTGCTTCCTCGCGAAGTGAGTATCAAATCTAAATTTTCAAGAAACATAACTCTAAACGTACCTATTGTTTCAGCTGCTATGGATACGGTTACCGAAAGTGCAATGGCAATCGCTATGGCGCAAGAAGGTGGAATAGGAGTATTACATAAAAATATGACTATTGAGCAACAAGCTACTAAAGTGCGGAAAGTAAAACGAGCAGAATCAGGGATGATTATTGATCCTGTGACTTTGCCTCTTTCCTCTACTGTTGCCGATGCAAAGAACGCTATGAGAGAATTTGGGATTGGTGGTATTCCAATTGTTGACGAAAATAAAGTGTTGAAAGGTATCGTTACTAATCGTGATTTACGTTTCGAAAAAAATAATGCTAGACCAATTATTGAAGTGATGACAAGTGAAAACTTGGTTACTGTTTCTGAAGGTACTTCTTTAGGTCAGGCCGAAGTTGTTTTACAAGGCTATAAAATCGAAAAACTTCCGGTAGTAAATGCCGAAAATAAGTTGGTAGGTTTAATCACTTTTCGTGATATTACTAAGCTAACTCAAAAACCAAATGCCAATAAAGATATTTACGGACGTTTACGAGTAGCAGCTGCAATTGGTGTTACTGGTGATGCTTTGCAAAGGGCGAGTGCGCTAGTACAAGCAGGAGTAGATGCAATTATAATTGATACCGCTCACGGACACACTCAAGGTGTTGTTAATGTTTTGAAAGAAGTAAAAACAAAATTCCCAAAAATTGATGTAATTGTTGGTAATATTGCAACACCGGAAGCTGCAAAATTTCTTGTAGAAAATGGAGCTGATGGTGTAAAAGTAGGAATTGGTCCCGGTTCAATTTGTACCACTCGTATTATTGCAGGAGTTGGTTTTCCTCAGTTTTCAGCAGTACTTGAAGTTGCTGCTGCATTAAAAGGAACTGGTGTTCCTGTGATTGCTGATGGTGGTATTCGTTATACAGGTGACATTCCTAAAGCAATTGCCGCAGGTGCCGATTGTGTTATGTTAGGTTCGCTTCTTGCTGGTACCAAAGAATCTCCAGGAGAAACTATTATTTTCGAAGGAAGAAAATTCAAATCCTATCGCGGAATGGGTTCTGTTGAAGCTATGGAAGGGGGATCAAAAGATCGTTATTTCCAAGATGTAGAAGATGATGTTAAGAAACTAGTACCAGAAGGAATTGTGGGTAGAGTTCCTTATAAAGGACAATTGGAAGAAAGTATGCAACAATTCATTGGTGGTCTTCGTGCCGGAATGGGGTATTGCGGTTCTAAAGATGTTCCTACATTACAAGAAACAGGACGATTCGTTCGTATTACCGCGAGCGGAATTACAGAAAGTCATCCTCATAATGTAACGATTACCAAAGAAGCTCCAAATTACTCGAGATAGATTTTAATTCAATTTTTGAAAATATAAAAGGTGCAAGATTCAGTTCTTGTACCTTTTTTTTAACCTATATTTTATTGTAACTTGTTTAAATCAGACAAAGTGTAAAATTTCATATTATTTCTTTTTATATAATCACAAATTATCTCCAAAGTTTCCACTTTTGTCTGGTAGTTTAAGGTAACATCATTTACAGTTTTATGACTGCACAAAATCAAAATTTTATTATTATTTTTTGCATAATTCAATAATTTTATGAGGTAAGGAACGCTAAAATGAATATGACTATTATCAATATCAAAACCATATACTATTCTAGATTTGTTGAAATAACAGTTTTGTTCTGAAGGTATTTCGCCTCCAAATGACCTCCCTCTTACGATTTTAAATTTAGTTAATAAGGCAGCGTCAAGAGCAACACTTTTTCCTCCGTACGGATAAGCAAAAGAAGATACGTTTATCGATAATTTTTTCATACTGTCAAGCATAGGATTTATCTCCTGCCTGATATATTCATTAATCCCGTATTTTGTAACAAATTTAGAAGCATTATAGTGATGCAAACCATGACCAGCAATTTCGTGGCCTTCTTTTTGTAATTCAAGGATTTTAGTTATTTCTAAATCCGATAAAGTATTTATTTTACAAACGCAAAAAGTAGCTTTCCATGTATATTTTTTCAATACTTTATCAGCATCATACCATTCATTGATATAGGCATCGTCAAAAGACAAGATGACTCCAGCTTTATACGGTTTAATTTTTAGTTTATCTTTTTTTGTTTCGCATGAAAATAAGATTAACAAAGTGCAAAGTAATACAGTTGACAGAATCCAATTCTTCATAAATACTTTGCGCTATTTGAGCATTATTTTATTATATTCCGATGAAATTACTTGGTGTAATTTGCATTAATTCGGATTTTATTTCCTCAGAAACATCCAGAGTCGCAATAAAATTATGAATAGCTTTTTTATCGATAGCTTCGTTTGTTCGTGTCAATCCTTTCAATGCTTCATAGGGATTTGGGTATGCTTCACGACGCAAGATTGTCTGAATTGCTTCGGCAACCACAGCCCAGTTTTTCTCTAAGTCTTCATGAAATTTAGGCTCATTTAAGAGAAGTTTGTTTAATCCTTTCAATGTTGCTTCAAAAGCGATTAATGTATGCCCAATTGGTACTCCAATATTTCTTAAAACAGTGCTATCTGTTAAGTCGCGTTGCAATCTTGAAACCGGTAATTTAGCCGAAAGATGTTCAAAAATCGCATTGGCTATTCCAAGATTTCCTTCTGAGTTTTCAAAATCTATCGGGTTAACTTTATGTGGCATCGCTGAAGAACCAATTTCACCTGCTTTAATTTTTTGTTTGAAATACTCCATCGAAACATAAGTCCAAATATCTCTGTCTAAGTCGATTAGAATGTTGTTGATTCTTTTCAACGCATCAAAAAATGCAGCAAAATGATCATAATGTTCAATTTGTGTGGTAGGGAAAGAGTGGTGTAAACCTAAGTTATCTTCTACGAAAGTTCCACCAAATTTTCTCCAGTCTATTTGAGGATATGCTACATGATGTGCGTTATAATTTCCTGTTGCACCACCAAATTTAGCTGCAAATGGAATGTTGAATAACAAACGCATTTGCTCTTCTAAACGCTCTACAAAAACACCAATTTCTTTCCCCAAACGGGTTGGCGATGCCGGTTGTCCGTGCGTTCTTGCTAACATTGGGATCGATGCCCATTCAACACTTAACTCTTTTAATTTTGATGTCAAAGCAATTAAGGATGGCATATATACTTTCTCGAAAGCCTCTTTTGTCGAAAGTGGAATTGCGGTATTATTGATATCTTGCGAAGTTAAACCAAAGTGAATGAATTCTTTATACTGAGATAATCCTATTTTTTCGAAAGCTTCTTTTATGAAATATTCTACCGCTTTTACATCGTGGTTGGTTACTTTTTCGGTTTCTTTGATCCAAAGAGCATCTTCGGATGAGAAGTTTAGGTATATATTACGCAAACTTTCGAATAAATTGGGGTCTACGCCTTTTAGTTGAGGTAATGGAATTTCGCAAAGAGCAATAAAATATTCAATTTCAACCAATACGCGATATTTGATAAGCGCTTCTTCGGAGAAAAATTTAGAAAGTGAACTTGTTTTACTTCTGTATCTACCGTCGATTGGAGACACTGCGTTTAATTCATTTAATGTTGTCATTGATATTTTATTATATTTAAAGCGCAAAAATAAGGAATAGAGTTCAGTATTTGGCGTTCAAAGT
>CANCPC010000123.1 GCA_947379965.1 Flavobacteriaceae bacterium
TTATTAAAACATAAAGTATCAAGTACCTTAAATTATTTTTTAAATTTTTTAAAATTTCTTTACATAGATATTCATTGAATACCAAACTAGTTATTATTTTTAATTTTTTGAAATACAAATACTCGAACCATCAAATAAAAAAGAGTCAATATGATTAATATTTCGATAATTGCAAATAACGACAAAGTTCCTTTTCTATCCAAATAGATAACAAATCCATTTATCAACAATTGCACGATTGAATAAATTAGTGAAATAACTAAATGGGAATACCCTCTTTCATTTGCTAAATACTGATATAAATGAGATCGATGAGCTTCAAATATATTTTCTCTTTTTCTGATTCGGTTAGCAATGGTAATAACTGCATCTATACCATAAACGGAAAAGAAAAGAATATATCCAATTTGTCCAGTTATAAGAATTGTTTTAATCATAAAATATCCTAAAAACAATGCCAAACTAATACTTCCTACATCGCCGGCAAAAGTTTTTGCTGTAGTTCTAACATTAAAAAATCCAAAAACTATACACGAAAGTCCTATCGTTATTAATAGAGGTAAATTGGATTCATGAATAGATAAAAAAGCAAAACTAAAGATTGTCGATAGTGCATAAAACACCATTATTCCGTTAATACCATCCATAAAATTAAAAGCATTTATCCAGCCTATAAATAATATTAATACAATAGGCAAAATCCAAAGTGCTTCATTAAAAAGATTCAAATCATAAGCAACCAATAAAAACCCTATAACATGAGAAGTAAAACGAGGCAACTGCGACAGAGGTTTTAAATCATCTATAAAGCTGACTGTCCCAACCAACAAAACCGCCAATGTTAAAGCCCAGCTTGTATAACCTAAAACAAAAGAAATTATTACTGCTAGAGGAAACAAAATCCCTCCTCCCCTTATAGTAATTTTTGAATGAGAAGAGCGATCATTAGGCGCATCAAATATATTGAACTTTTCAGCAATCCTGAAATAGACTAATTCCAAAATAAATAAAATGACACTAATTATACTATACTGCATTGATTTTTATTTATTATTATTGAATTTAAATCTTTAAAAGAAACAAATATAAAATCTATCATTTTATTAATTATACGGTTTTCCTCATTTGGACAAAATATTTTCATAATAGTAAAAGAGGAATTATTAAAAAAATTACGTAGAACTCATTTTTTTCATATAACGCAATAACTCTGAGATTATTATCAATATTTTTTTAATTATTATTTGAATAATACATTTTAAACAATATTGATTTTTTTAGAGTTTTTTTATTGTAAAGACAAACACAATGAAAGTTATTGACACTCTTGTTCTACAATGGCGAACATACTCTATTTAGGTTATTTAAGATATCATCTTTTTATTCCCAATCATTGTTTTTTATTTCTTCAAATACTTTTTGTATTCCCTTTTCTAGAGAAATTCTTGCTTTCCAACCTAAACCATTCAACTTAGAAACATCCATCAGTTTTCGTGGAGTGCCGTCTGGTTTACTTGAATCTGTGAGAACTTCTCCCTCAAATCCGACTATTTTCTTGATTAGTAGTGCTAAATCCAAAATCGAAACATCGGTTCCAATTCCTATATTTACCAAACCCGATTCATTATAGTTTTCCATCAAAAACAAACAGGCTTGTGCCAAGTCATCGGCATGCAAGAATTCTCTCAACGGGCTTCCAGTTCCCCAAATAGTTACTGAAGTATTCCCCTTACTCTTCGCTACAATAAACTTTCGCAACATGGCAGGTAATACATGAGAAGTTTTTAAATCGTAATTATCATTTGGCCCATATAAATTAGTTGGCATCACAGATATAAAATTACATCCATATTGATCTCTATAGGAATCACACATTTTAATTCCTGCTATTTTAGCTATTGCATAAGGTTCATTCGTAGGTTCTAAAAGACCTGTCAGCAGATAATCTTCTTTTAAAGGTTGAGGCGCAAGCTTTGGATAGATACAAGAAGAACCTAGAAAAAGTAGTTTTTTCACCCCATTTAAATAAGACTGATGAATTACATTACTTTGAATCATAAGGTTTTCGTAGATAAAATCCGCTTTATACGTACTATTGGCAATAATCCCACCCACTTTTGCTGCTGCCAAAAACACATAATCTGGTTTTTCTATCGCAAAAAAATCTGCCACAGCTTGTTGATTTCTTAAGTCCAATTCGGAAGAAGTTCGCAACAAAAAATTATTAAACCCTTGTGCTTCCAAAGCCCTTAAAATGGCAGAACCAACCATTCCACGATGACCCGCAATATATATTTTATCTTGTTTATTCATGTCTTTTTTATACTACAGAATCTTTTTCAAAGTTTAAAACTTTAACAAAGAATATTACAATTATCTAAATAAATAAAAATTACTCTAACTGATTTTTAAAAGGTATAACCCGCTTCTCTCAACATTATTTCTTTTTTAACTCGAGTAACATCTGCGGTAATCATTTCTTTCACTAATCCTGCTAAATCATACTGAGGTACCCAACCCAACTGTGTTTTTGATTTCGTTGGATCACCAATAAGTAAATCTACTTCTGTTGGACGAAAATATTGAGGATCTACAGCAATAACCTGTTTTCCAATTTCAATAGAATATTCTAAATTGGCACAAGCCATAACAAAACCTTTTTCTTCAACTCCTTCACCCCTGAATTCAATTTCTACACCTACTTCGGCAAATGCCATTCTTACAAAATCACGAACATAAGTAGTTTCACCCATTGCAATTACATAATCTTCAGGAACATCTTGTTGCAAGATACGCCACATAGCCTCCACATAATCTTTGGCATGCCCCCAATCACGTTGTGCATCTAGATTTCCCAAATACAAACAATCTTGTTGCCCTAAAGCAATTGCAGCGGTAGCCATAGTAATTTTTCGGGTCACAAAAGTTTCTCCTCTACGTGGTGATTCATGATTAAAAAGAATTCCATTGGTTGCAAACATATTATAAGCCTCTCTATAGTTTTTGGTAATCCAAAAACCATAAATTTTAGCAACTCCATAAGGGGAACGAGGATAAAAAGGGGACTTTTCATCATACAATCCTTTTTCATTTTTATTTTCTGGTAACCCACCATACAATTCAGAAGTAGAAGCTTGATAAATACGTGTCTTCTTTTCCAGACCTAGGATTCGAACCGCTTCCAGGATACGCAAGGTTCCAATTCCATCCACATTAGCAACATATTCAGGTGAATCAAAAGAAACTTTGACATGACTCATGGCTCCCAAGTTGTAGATTTCATCAGGCTGTACTTCTTGAATAATTCGTATAATATTAGTAGAATCTGTCAAATCACCATAATGCAATTTGAAGTTCACATGTGCTTCATGCTGATCTTGATAGATATGATCAATACGTTGCGTATTAAAAGAAGAAGCTCTTCTTTTTACTCCATGAACCACGTACCCCTTTTCTAATAATAACTCTGCCAAGTACGAACCATCCTGACCTGTAACTCCAGTTATAAGTGCTATTTTCATTTATATTTTTTTATTATTATTTTTTAAAACCTATAGCTTATTAAAATTAATTACAAAGAATTATTTTCCAAATACTCCAATACGCTATTGGGTTTCCATCCTAAATTTGTCCTTGCTTTAGAATCATCAAAAACTAAATCAGAAGTTATTTTTTTTATTTTCATAGTATTGAGAGGAGCCTTTTGTCCAAGAAAATCGCCAATATATCCGATTATTTTGGCTAAAAAAACAGGGAGATTCAACAATCTTTTTTTGTTATTAGTCCCCATAATTGCATTACTCAATTCTTTAAAATCAGGATTAAAACCATCAGTAAGATTATAAATACCACCAACCTGAGCTACTATTGGAATAAACACAGCAACATCTTGAGCTAAAACCATACTTTTTCTTGCTTTTCCACCACCAATATTAAAATAATATCCTTTGTTTATTGATTTTAACATAGCTCCTAAATTACCGGGAGGATTTTTTCCAACCAATAAAGGTAATCTCAAAATAGTACAAATTACATGATGCTTATCGCACCAATCTAAAATTATTTTTTCAGCTTCAATTTTACTCAACCCATAAGCATCTTTTGCTAAAAGGCTTTCTTGTTCATTTATATTATTACCGCTTTCTTTTCCATAAACAGCAACAGAACTTATAAAAACAAATTGTTTAGGTAGACCCTTTTTTTCTAATCCTGTTAACAAATTTTGAGTTCCTAAAACATTAATGTCATAAAATTTTTGTTTTTCAAAAGCTGCCCTAGGAACACTATGTGCTTTTCCAGCTGCATGTATTACTAAATCAAATTTTTTTAAGAAATTTGGAATTTCATTCTCCAAAGAAACTTTATAATCTATAGCGTTTCTAGATAAACTACTAATCTCAAAATCAGTACTTAATTCATTTACAATAGTTCTTCCTAAAAAGCCATTGGCTCCTGTTATTAATATTTCCATTTAATGGATTTTATTATTACTATTAAAATTAAATAAATTGAGATAAACGTTTAACTATTCGCAAAGGCATTAAATAAAAAGGAGCGTTTAATCCATTGTTTTTCCATGATTTAAGTATCTCTTTGTTTTGGTTAACAATATTAGAAAAACTTTGATTTGTAGCTCCACCTAATCTCATTTTAATTATAAGTCTATTAATATATTTAGAATTAAAATTATGCTTTTTGAAAATTCTAAGCATCAATTCATAATCTGCTGCAAGTTTATATTGTAAATCAAATAATCCAGATTCATTGTAAACTTTACTTTTAACAAATAAGGCGGGATGAGGAGGTACATTGGCATTTTCAAAAAATTCCTCATAATACATTTTTGATTTCCAATTGCGAACTATTTTATTAGTATCTTCACTTTTAACATAAACCAAATCCCCATACAAAATATCTAATTTTGGATCATCATTAAATTGCTTCATGACATCATTAATAACATCTAAATCCTGATACAAATCATCCGAATTTAATATTCCTATAATATCCCCAGTGCATGCTTGAATTCCTTTATTCATTGCGTCATATAATCCTTTATCAGGCTCGGAGATAAAATAACCTAATCTATTTTTGTATTCTTCAATTATTGAAACGGTATTATCCTTGGAATTTCCATCGATAATCACGTACTCGATATTCGAATATGATTGATTTAAAACAGATTCTATTGCCTGCCGTATGGTGGATTGATTGTTATAAACAACTGTTATTATAGATATTTTCATTTTAAATGATTCTGTTTATAAGGAATTTAT
>CANCPC010000124.1 GCA_947379965.1 Flavobacteriaceae bacterium
AAAAATCAATGCTGTTGGTGTTGAGTACCTTTTGGCTTACCCAATTATTCTCTTCCATTCCTAGAAGAACAAGATTTCTTAACCTTTGTATATCCATTATTTAAATCTTTACTGTTCTATTACTAAATCAGATAGTTTTATTTTTAATATTTCGCATATTTTCAGAGTAGTCTTTAGGGATGGCTCTGATTTGTTTTGAGCCCATGAGCACACCGTTACCGGATTGACGCCCAAAATAAATGCGAGATTTTTTTGAGAAACCCGTTTTTTAGCCAAAATTTCCTTAAGTCTAAGCATGCGTTAAAGTTAAAGAATTACATTAAGATTCTCTCATTAATTAATAATGTAATATTTTAATTTTTGCGGCCTTTTCGGAAGGTCATTTTAAGAATTATACCCACCAACCAGCTTTTAATACTGAAAGGGTATTTGCCCAAACCATGAAAGAATCGATAATTTTCTATTATTTGTATATTATAAGCATAGAATACTCAAAACCTCGGTGACATAAGTATATTTTATTATAGTAGGTTTGTATTATATTATGATAATTTGATGATCTATTATTTAACAGAAGGTAGAATACCTCATAATTTAGATTTAGATGTTCTTATTACTAAAGTAGATGGTAACATTACTTTTAGAAATAAGGTTAAAGAAGGTATTGTATATTTTTTGAGTTTATTATCATTTATAGATGATTATCCAGATTATTGGCTTGTTAATGATTATTTAATTATCAATGATGCTAGACTAGCTAAAATTGTAGGTAAGGGAGGAAATAAATCAAGAACAAAAATTATTAAGGATTTATTGGAATCAAATGGAATTGTAGAGGTCTTACCTTATAGAAAAGGGAAGAAATCGACTGGGTTTAGATTTTGTAATTTATATAACTCTGGTGTTTATATTAATATTCCTCTACATGAAAATATTTTAGATAATTTACTGAAACATGAATATCTAGAACATAAATTATTTCTAGATAATTTTAATAATACCAACAATCATCTTAGTTATAATTTTGATAATAATAATTTCAATATACTTCATGACAATCTAGTACACGCTATTAAAGAAGTTGTAGAATTGGGTGTTGAAGCGATAAAAAATAAGAGAAAGTTTACCAATGATAGTTTAAGAGCTCTGTTTAGCTATTTTGGGAAACATTTAAAATTATTAATGAAGTTGGAGAATGGAGAGTATGGTTTTTCTCCTTCAATATCCAACAATAGACTTTATACCACATTCAATAGATCACCCAAATTATTTAGAAAATTTATCCAAGTTAACCACCAAGATATTGGTGAGGTTGATATAAGATCTTGTCAAATTTATTTGTTGGCTTGTATTTTTAATGGTTCCTTTTCTTCTTCAACTTCTGATGAAGTTAAATTTAACTTGAAATCAATTTATCCAGAGTTATATAAAACTATACAAGATCTCAAGTATATTAACCCATCAAGAAAACCCTCTAATAATCATGAGTTCATTGGCATATTTGTAAATGATGCGTACAAAAAGTTGTTAGAGGAGTTTACGAATTTTGATTTCGCCACCAACGATTTTTACACACATATATCTAATTTCGCTCTTAAAGAGTATCCAAATATTTTTGAGAAAAAAATTAATGCTTCATCTGACTCTGGTCGAGATATTGTGAAAAAGAATATAATGAATTATCTATTTGACGATGTTGAGAAGCATAGAGATTCTAATGATATTATTAATTTATTGGTCATTAAGTATAAATCTGTTGAGTATATTTTGACATCATTCTATTCAATGTATTCTAAAAGAGATCTTGCGCTTTTACTACAAAGAACTGAAGCTTATTTAATTCTTGAAGAGGCTACTAGAGCTATTTATAATTTCGATAAAAATATTCCGGTTTTTACAATACATGATTGTGTGGTTACAACCAGCATTAATTTGGAAAAAGTAGAAAATATAATTGAGGCAAAAGTATCTTCAATAACAGGTAAACCTGTCGGTCTTAAAACTAGTATAATATCTGGTGGTAAGGCTTTTAGCGAATCGGAGACAGATGAAATTCTGTCTAAAACAATTATTAAATCATCAACTCAAATGAAAAAGATTCATAGAAACACAAATAATCTAAACATCAAATTTGCAATCGAATATCTATTTAAAGATTCTAAGAAAGATTCAATATACTGGCAAGGCTTATTGCTACAAAGCAAGTGAAATATCTAAAAGGATTACCCTATTCACCAATTTTTCGCCAGATTTTTTTTTATAAAAAAGGGTAACGTGCTCAATACATAGATTTTTTCCAGAAAAAATTTTCTTGGAGTATTATCCTCCCTCCATAGAAGAAAAAATATTGCCCAACTGGTGTACAGGATACCCACCAACGAGGGCGGGCCCCAGCCCAATATAAATTTTTAAAACCTCTCAATTACACCCAAGCCAAACAGGGCAAAGTCATATTTTACGGGATCAATAGGATCAAACTCTCTTAGAATAGAATCTAGTTCAAAAACAGCTTTAGCATCATTTTGTTTACGGTTTAATATCCCTAATTTTCTCGCGGTATTCCCTGAATGCACATCCAAAGGACAACTTAAAGATGAAGTGCTTATATGTTTCCATATTCCAAAATCAACACCAGCATTGTCATTACGAACAAGCCACCTCAACATCATATTGATTCTTTTTGCCGCCGAGTTATTTGTTGGGTCAGAAACGTGTTTTTCAGTTCGTTCTTGATGCGGCAACTCAAAAAAGACTTCTTTAAAACGGCCTATTGTTTCTTGAAGAGAATATCTGGTGGATAATTCATTAAACACATTTTCAAGCCCACCGTGTTTTTTATAAATGTTCCTTAATGAATGGATAAAATAATTAAAATCAGTACCATTAAATGTCCGGTAATAAAAATCAGATGTTCTGTTTAGCTGGGATTCACTTGCGCTAATTACAAAGTCATATGGGCTATCTCCCATATAAAGAATCATCTGGTTTGCCGCTTTTAAAATAGCCTTCCGGTTTCCCCAAGAAATTGTAGCAGTTAGGAATGAAGAGATTTCAATATCCTCTTTGATTGAAAATTTATGGGGAATACTTATAGGGTCAAGATCAATAAAGGCTGGTCTATTGTACTTCTCGACGGTATACTCAAGAAAATCTTTTAATTCAGTCTTGTTTAGATTATCCATGATTGATTTGTACAAATGTAGTATACTACAACATTTACCTTAATAAAGTATCTAATATTTTAGTAAATTTATTTCATGTTAGGAATCTATTGTAGGACATCAAAATCAAGGCTAGACAAATACACTCTCGAAAATCAAAGGGATGCTGGAATTGATTTAGCAAAAAAAATAGGTTTGCAATATGTAATTTATGAAGATGATGGAATAAGTGGAACAAAAGGCGAGGCTATTCGAGATGGCCTATTTGACTTGTTTTCTGCAATGAAAAAGGGTACAATTTCAGCCATCTACGTAATTCATCAAGATAGAATTGAAAGAGATCCAGACACCTGGAAGGTTTTTGTTTGGCATTGTTTGAATTTTAAAATCAAATATTACCCTGGTGGCACATTTTGTGATCTAGACAACCCTTCTAACAGGATGTTCACTTCATTAATGTCAATTTTTAATGCGCATTATGCTGAAATGACTTCAATAAAGGTTCGAATAGCAAACGCATCTAAGGCCGCAGCAGGGAAAACCCATGGACTGAAACCTTATGGTTATAAAAGGGATCTAGAAAACAAGTATGAGATTTATGATATTGAGGCAAAAAATGTTTTAAGAATGTTTGAATTGTCACTAAATGGTAATGGTGCATATACCATTGCAAATATTTTAAACGCTGAGGGTGTGCCCACTAAATTTAGTGGAAATTTCAAGGGTAAACTTAAAAGAAAGGATAATTATAGAGAAAGAAAATATAAATATTTCAATAAAGAAGATGTTAAATGGCGGGGTAACGTAATCAGTGATATCCTCAAAAATCCAATTTATAAAGGTAAAAAAATTTGGCGCAGGCATGAAAATAAAAGTGAATTCATAGATGATATAGAAGTTAAAAAAAAATATGTTGTTGAGGTAATTGAATCTGAAGTGCCAGCCATCATACCTGAAGAATTATGGGAAAAGGTTCAATTAAATTTTAAAACAAATAAAGAAAAAATAGGCCGAAGAGCTCAATATCATTACTTGCTAAATGGGTTGATATATTGTGAAAAATGTGGTGAAGAATATAGAGGAAAAAAAAGAATTAAAGGGAATGATAATGCTTATAAGTGTTGTAACAAAACTTATCCCAACCCGAATTGTGATAATCGTGGTTTAAGTATACCAAGGTTAGAAACCTTTGTCATTCATTATTTGCAGAGAAGACCATCATCAAGTGTTTTAATGCGTGAATTACGCAATAATAAAACAATTATTGAAGAGAATAAGCCAGAAAAACTATTAAAAAAGCAAAAAAAACTTCAGAGTTTAAATAAAAAAATAAAGAATTTAGTACTAGCGTTAAATGATAATGAGTTAGAGGATATAGCTGAAATTCGAGAAAACTTAATTTCATATCAAAAAATCAGGAAGGAATTAGTGGTTGAAATCGAATTACTTAGAAAAGAAATAGATTCTGAAAATCTTGCAAAAGAAAATGAAAAAGAAAATATCAAGACATTAAAAAAAATAAAATTAAGTTTAACACCCAAAATTAACCAGGAGTTTGATAGCATCAAACGGGCAGTTTTTGACCTGGTTGACTGGATATCTATTAAACATAAAAAATTAGATTTTGGTGGAGAATTTGAAATAAAAATCAAATTGAAGACCCAAAGGTTTGCAGACTGTTATAGAACTGATTGGAAATTAGAACAATGGCAGCAAGTAGGGTATTATGTAATTAATGGAAGTGAGAAAAAAACCTCAAAAATTGATCTTGGTGTATTAAATGATTCATCTCCACTAGAAACGCTTTCTAAACTTGTAAAACTTAGCCCCAATGAAGCGGGTAGAGCTTACAATAATCTCTTTCTTATAAAGGACAAAGATTTATATAATTTTGATTAATTTTGTACTACCTATTTTACCCGGACTAACATATTTAGTCTTTTACAAGTAGAACCCGATACCGGACTTGCTATATGTTTCTTGGTTCTTACGGGGGCATCTTCTAAAGAGAAAAAATAATCTTGAAAATGTATGAGTGCTTTTTCAACAGCACTGGTCTTGTTTATTGAATCAA
>CANCPC010000125.1 GCA_947379965.1 Flavobacteriaceae bacterium
AGCTATCTTAATAATAGTTTCATATTTTAATAAATTTTTCAATAAACCTTTAGCTTTGTAAATGTTTATTACCTGATAATTGATCGGTTCCAAAAAAGTACCTAGAACAATAATCTTAATATAAATATTCATATCAACCCAATTTTTACCTAATAGAAAACTTATTATACTTTTAGATTCAAAAAAGAAAATAAAATTAATAAAGAAGGTAATTATCAATAAAAATTTCAAATTGATTTTGAACAATTTTCTCAGCATGTAATTTTTTTGATGGATTTTAACGAAAGAAGGATACATTCCTTTTGTAAAAGTCGTATTTACGATATCTGTTGGGATTGATTGTAAACTTTTGGCTCTAGAATAAAGTCCCAACTCTTTTATACCATAAAAATATCCGAATGAAAGATTCATTAATTGTGCTTGAACTCTACTGATAAAAGTTATTGATAGAATTTTCATACCAAAAGAAAAGAGCTCTTTGAATGATTTTTTATCAAATAAAAATTGAACTTTATATTTAACATTGATACATAATAAAATGGTGTATATTAAGATATTTAAAATTTGCTGTAAAATTAGTGCCATTATGCCATAACCTAAATAAGCTAAAAAAATACCTATGATAAAACTTAATAGTGTTGCTGGTATTCTAGATACAGTAATTTTCTTTAAATTAAGTTCTTTCGTTGCTTTTACAACCTGAATGAAACTAAAGGAACTTATTATTAATGTAATTGCCTGAATTCTAATATAAAAACTTAAATCATGTATTTTATAATATAATTCAATATAGGGTGCAATAATAAAAAGTATGAAATAAAAAATTAAGGCTAAAAAAAGGTTAGACCAAAACATTGTAGAATAATCAACTTCACTAGCATCTCTCTTTTGAATTAGTGCTTCATTTAAACCAGCTTCAACAATAATAGTTGCAATTAGATAAAAAACATTTATTATTGCTAATGTTCCAAAATCTGAAGGCATCAGTAATCGTGACAATACAAGACTTAATACAAAAGTTGATGCCTTGAGACTTATGGATTCTATAAAAACCCATTTTATATTAGTTGTTGTACGATTTTTTTTGACCAAAATAAATTAATTTAATAATCTTCTAATCTTAAATTTTGCCAATACAAAAATCAAAATATATTTACCCGTTTTGATTGGGTTGGTAATTGCTTGCATTAAAGATGCTGCAAACCACATGTTTTTAATTTGTCCATCACTCAAACTACTGGTGACTCTTTTGTACAATTCCATTTCAAATTCTTGCTTAATAGCCATTGATTTCTTTTTACCCGCTGTGTTTAATAAATTATTAGTACTAAGTTCATCGAATAAATTGATATAACTTATTGTTGATTTATATTTCCCTATAAATGATGCATAATGATTAGAAAATTCATCCGATAAATTTGATGGTGAAGATAAACCTTCATAGACAATTTGTGCTGGATGCCATATACAGTTTTTATCGGTTAATTTCAACAAATAAACTAAAATGACTTGTGGCATAAAATAAGTAGCAGTGCATCCCTTTTCTATTCTGCTTTTCAAGATATGCATAAATGGTTTTGCCACAATCACTTTGTAAATTAATCCTGGAGCATGTATAGAAGATTGTCCAATTTCATGAAAACTAATAGGTCTTATTTTATTTTTACCTCGGTGAACTTTATCATTTATTAACCAAGCTGAAGAAATAAAATCAGGTTTGTTATTTTGAATGTAGTTTATTAAACTTTGAATTTCTTCAACATTTATAAAATCATCATCAACAGTCAGCATTAAATATTCAGTTTCACATCGCTCAATTAATTCAACAAAAGTATTCGCATAACCTTTATTCTGTTGATGTTTGTAAAAAGTAATTTTATCTAAATAGGGGGCAATTATAGTATCAATTTCTTCACTTGGCCCATCGTCTATTAAAATTATAGTGCAAAGTTTATCAATACCATCAAATATTAATTTATCTAAAACGATTTTTAATTCATTTACTCTCTTATAGGTAGGAATTCCAATACTTAGTATTTTATGCTGTTCCATTAGTTAGTATTTAATCTATAAAGTGAGAAATAAGTTTCGCTTACTTTATATTTTAGGTCACTATTTTTATTATTCTATTTATTATATTGATTTTTCGTGATTTGAAATAGCTGCTTCTAATGCCTTTTCAAACACTCCATTTTTTTTCAAAATATGTTCGACAAATTCACGAAAAGCACCCTCTCCACCTTTTTTTTGGGTAATAAAATTTACTTTTTCTTTGATATAATCGGGTGCATTTGAAGTAGCACCGCTAAAGCCAACTTTGCTTAATAATGCAATATCATTTATATCATCTCCAATAAAAGCACAATCATTAAGTTCAATATTTAATTCATCAATAATTTTTTGTGCTATTTCGACTTTATTTTTAACCCCTTGAAAAAGATAATCTACTTTCAATTTAGTAGCTCTTCTTTTCACAATTTCAGTAGTTTCACCTGTTAAAATTGCAACGGGAATATTTAATAGTCTAGCAAATAAAACCCCTGCACTATCATAGGTATGAAATCTTTTGAGTTCGTTTCCGGTTTGGTCATAATACATGCTTCCATCTGTCCAAACTCCATCTATATCAGTGATTATTAATTTTGGCAACATAAATTATATATTTTTTATTTTCCCAGGTATTCCAGCTACAATACCGTTATCTGGCACATCTATCATACAAACGCAGTTTGCTGCTATAATTGAATTATTTCCACAAATAATCTTTCCTAAAATTTTAGCTCCGGCATAAACAGTTACATTGTCAAGTAAAACAGGTCTTCCCCCGTTTTTGTCTCCAAAAGTTACATTCTGATGTACTAATGCATTTTGACCTATTTTACATCGTGCGCCAATAACAGTTCCCAAACCGTGATAAATCTTTAATCCTTTACCAATATCAGCTGAGTAAAATATTTCAAATCCTGAAATAATTCTTCCAAGGTTACTATAATGCAAAGCAATTTCTTCCTTGTCGTTTAAATAATAATTTCTAGAAATTCGGTATAATAAAATACCTATTAGTTCTATTCTAGAAAACAAATGTACTTTTAATATATTTTCTTCAGGAAAATATCTGTTATAATCAAATTGAAAAATTTCAAGTGCATCGTTATAAGTTGTATAATCTTCAAAATTAACATCAATATCTTCTAAAATATAGAATTTTTGAAATAATTTTTTTATCTCTTCACCTAAAATTATACTGTCTATTACCATCATTAAAACTGGATCATATCTGGATAAATCAATTCGTTTTTAGGAATTGAAACCTTTACAACTTTTCCGATTATTTCCTCCTTTTGGCTCCATTTGTAACCGTCCCCTGGACTTAAAAGTTGTAAATCTTCCTCTTTAATGAGGACACCCTCTTTCAATTCTATTTTAGTTGCAATGGATCGTTCTAATTTTACTTTGGCAGACATAACATCTTTTTCGATGTAAATATCTTCAACTCCTGCCCATTTTTCTGCAACTCTAATATCTCTTACCATTCTAAAAACCCCATCAGGACCTAGTGAGCCTGCTTGATCTGTGCCTTTCATATTTCTATCAATAGTAATATGTTTTTCGATGATTTTAGCTCCCATACCTACAGCTACAACTGGGGCAGAAATACCAACTGTATGATCAGAAAAACCTATAGTGTATTGACCGTAATTCTTTTGAAGATACGTTATTGTTTTTAAATTCAAATTATCTGGATGAGTTGGATATTGCGAAACACAATGCAAAATAGAAATATTTGAATGATATTTAGATATCGTAGCTATTGCGTCATCTAATTCTTTTTTACCTGCCATTCCGGTCGATAGAATCATTGGAATTTTAGTTTCTGCCATTCCTGCTAAAAGGGGTAGGTTTGTTAAGTCCCTACTAGCTACTTTTAATAAATCTGGCTGAAATAATTTTAGCAAGGATAGACAACCTAAAGAACATAAAGTTTCAACAAAATCAAGCCCTCTGCTTTTGGCATATTTGTAAACCTCAAAATGCTCTTCATCGTTGAGTTCTAAAAACTCACGATGTTCCCCATATGTTTTTCCGAAAGAATGTGGTGAATCATAAGGTCGATTCATTTGAGTATCAGTCAACTCTTCTTTCAAATCTCTTTTTGTAAGTTTAACCGCATTCATAGGGCTAAGGTTAAGTTTAAAATTTGCATCAAATATTGGTCTGGAAACCAATTCGACTATTAATTTTGCTATATCTACAGAACCATTATGATTTTGGCCTATTTCTCCAATAATATATGTTCCATCACCGGTAATATTTTTCATTGTATCTTATTTTGTATTTTGTTCAATTTGTTGAATCATCTTTTTTTTAATCCATTCTTTTTCACTAAAAAAATTAATTATTTCATTTATCCCAAAAGTGTTGTTATAATCTAGATATAAATTCTCATATATGTTCCTTAGTAATTCGAAATCTTCCTTAGTATCGACTGTCATTCTAATGTTTGAACATTCATTTAATTTACTATCTACTTCTAAGAAATGGATACTGAAGAAGGATGGATTTTCATATATGAAATTAGTAACATGTTCAAAGTAAAACTTTTCTTCTGTCATTTTTACTGTCTTTTGCAAGGCATTAAGTCTTACAAACTCTACCCAAAAACCAAAATGAGTTTTAATACTTGGAATACCATTTACAGTATAACTCACATAATCATTGTTATTATTTTTTTGTAAATAGTCAATCAGTCTTTTTATTTCTTGTACATCTAAAAAAGGATTATCTGCACAAACTCTAATAATATTTGTATGTTTAAAATAAACTGCCGCATCAATAAAACGTTCTATAACCTTATCTTCACTCCCTCGATAAACATCACATCCATGCATTTTTGCTACCCGCTCTAATAAGTCGTTTTCTTCTGATATTGAAGTTGCTAAAATAATTTGAATAGTTGGAAAATTTTTTTTTAATTTTTCTAAAACAATTTCAAGAATAGATTGCTTTTTAAAAAAAGGCAACATCATTTTATTTGGCAATCTTGTAGAACCTAATCTAGCTTGCACAATAAAACATAAATCATCTGTGAATTTACTTTTTTTTGTCATTTTTCTGTTTTATAATTTAATAACAATTTTTTAAAAGCTTTTCCTATGATGCTTTGCTACAATTAAATAATGTGTTTTTTTTGATAACATATTGTTTTCTATATTTTATTT
>CANCPC010000126.1 GCA_947379965.1 Flavobacteriaceae bacterium
GGCAAAAAGTTGTTGTTGAAACAGGTTATTTTCCTTTAAAATAATCAAATTAAAATAACAATTATTTAATATCCCTTACTATTTGTAGTGAGGGATTTTTTATATTTTTATAAAAATTTAAAAATAATAAAATGAAAAATAAAAAAATTAAACTAGCACTAATTCTATTAGTCTTAATGACAATTGGATTTTCTTTCACAACTTTAAATAAAATAACCGTAAAAGGTTCTGATACCATGGTTATTTTATCACAAAAATGGGCGGAAGTATATATGAAAAAACATCCAGAAACTTCAATTCAAGTTACCGGAGGTGGTTCAGGTGTAGGTCTTGCAGCTTTGATTAATGGTTCTACTGATATTGCCAATTCAAGTCGACCTATAAAATCATCTGAAGTAGAGAAATTAAAAGAAAAATACCAATCTTCAGGGATTGAAATTGCATGTGCCAAAGATGGTTTGTCAGTTTTTCTTAATAAAGGAAATAAAGTTTCTGAATTGACTATTCAACAATTAGGAGATATTTTTTCTGGAAAAATTACAAATTGGAAACAAGTAGGTGGGAAAGATGCTATTATTCAATTATATGGTAGAGAAAGTAGTTCAGGAACCTTTGATTTTTTCAAAGAACACGTAGTTAAAACTGATTTTTCACCAAAATGTAATACCTTACCTGGGACTGCAGCTATTGTAAATGCTATTAAAAAAGATGTAAATGGTATTGGTTATGGTGGTGCTGCTTATGCAGAAGGTGTTAAAGACTGTAAAGTTAAAAAAGACGCTAATACTGCAGGTGTTTTTCCAACCGAAAAAACTATAAAAGACCATACTTATCCAATTACTAGATATTTATATATGTATCTAAAAGAAAAACCAAAAGGAGAAACTAAAGCATTTGTTGATTGGATTTTAAGTGCCGAAGGTCAAAAATTAGTTGTGGAAACTGGATATTTTCCAATAAAATAATTAATATACTAATTGCCCCTTTACGATTATAAGCAAAAGGGATAATTCTGTATTTATAAATTTATGAATTCTTAAATAAAATAAATGAATTCCCCTTTAACAAAAAATCAAAAATTCACAAAAGAAAGCTTGAAAAAACAATTCAGGCTTTCTGAGTTTATAGCAGAGAAAATTATCTCATCGGTTGCATTCTTATCAATAACAATCATTGTTTTAATATTTGTGTTTGTATTTAAAGAATCCTTGCCCATTTTTAATTTTGGGAAGCTTCAACCCGCAAAAACAGAAATAAACGCAAATTCGAAACAAGAATCATACGCTTCGGGCTCTACTTCTGAATCCAAGCCAGAATCATACGGTTCCACTCCTGTCGAGGAATCCAAGCCTGAATCATATGGTTCGGCTCCTACCGAGGATTTAAAACCGGAGTCTTATGGCTCCGAACCAGAAGTACTAACAGATTCTAAACCAGAAACTTATGGTGATGTAACAGCAGAACCATCCAAGGAAAGTTCTACAGATAAAACAACTAATTTAGCAACAAAAACGAATGAAGGAGCCGATAAGACTTGGAGTACTTTTGGCACTACTGAATGGGTTCCTGTATCCGAACACCCTCGTTTTGGTTTATTAGGCTTGCTCATAGGAACGCTAAAAGTTACCGTGATTGCCATGCTTATTGCAGGGCCTCTTGCCATATTAGCAGCTCTTTACACTTCTTGTTTTGCATCTAAAAGAACAAAAGAAATCATAAAACCTATTATTGAGATGCTAGCTGCTTTCCCATCAGTAGTAATTGGTTTTTTTGCATTAATAGTTTTGGCTAGTTTCTTTCAAAATATCTTTGGTTATGAATCACGATTAAATGCTTTCGTTGGTGGGGTAGCGATGGCATTAGCGGCTATTCCTATTATTTATACCATTTCAGAAGATGCGCTTTCGGCTGTTCCAAAAACTTTTACCGAAGCAAGTTTAGCACTTGGCGCAAGCAAATGGCAAACCGCCTTTTTTGTGACTTTACCAGCGGCAACTCCAGGAATCTTTGCAGCATTACTTTTGGGGGTTGGACGTGTTTTTGGTGAAACAATGATTGCCCTAATGGCAACGGGAAATGCGGCTTTATTATCGACAAATCCTTTCGAAAGTGTTCGGACATTTGCAGCTACAATTGGAGCTGAAATGGCAGAAACTGTTTTTGGAGAAACCCATTATAGTGTTTTGTTCTTTATTGGATCTTTACTTTTCATCTTCTCTTTTGCTTTAAATGCGGTTGCAGAATTTTATGTAAAAGGCAAATTAATCAAAAAATTTCAAGGTAATTAAATCATGGATACAGTTATAAACGAAACAAAATCTCCGTATTTACCAGATGGTAAATCAGGTGTTGATGTAAAAGGAAAATTAATTGTTGGAATCACTCAAGTTGCGGTTTTATTAATCATTGCAATTCTTTTTGTGATCCTTGGAATCATTATTTACCAAGGAAGAGAAAAATTTTCTTGGGAATTCATCAGTTCTTTTCCTACTGAAGGCATGACTAAAGGAGGAATATTTCCTGCCTTGATAGGAACCTTTATTTTAGTGGTGGTAATGTCAATCGCTGCAGTTCCTTTCGGAACGATAACAGCAATTTATCTCACAGAATATGCTAAGGAAGATTCTAAAATTGCAGCAGCTGTTCGTTTTTCAGTTCGAACATTAGCCGTTGTTCCTTCAATTATATTTGGCCTCTTTGGACTTGGATTTTTTATCCAATTTATTGGTGCAGGAATGGATAATACTTTCAATGGTGGTAATTTACATTGGGGGCAACCTAATATTATATGGGCAAGTTTGACGATGTCATTACTTACTCTTCCTGTAATCATAGTATCTGTTGAAGAAGCACTAAAAACCATTCCGAGAGAATTACGTGAAGCAAGTCTAGCATTAGGGGCAACGAAATGGCAAACTATAAAAAAAGTGGTTTTACCCGGTTCTATTTCAGGAATTATGACAGGAACAATTCTTGCAGTAAGTAGAGGTGCTGGTGAAGTAGCTCCTATTTTATTTACAGGAGCAGCTTATTATTTAGCTACTTTACCAAAGTCGTTGAGTGATCAATTTATGAATTTGGGGTACCATATTTATATTATGTCAACTCAATCTTCTGATGTTGAAAAAACAATGCCAATTCAGTTTGCTACAACTTTAGTATTGTTAATCCTAACTTTATCTTTAAATGTTGTAGCAGTAATAATAAGATCTAGAATAAGAAGAAGAGCAAAATAGCCAATAATTTATAAGCTAATAGCCAATCATAAAAGAAATAAAATGAAACACGTAAAAATAGAAGTTAAAGATTTATCCTTGTACTACGGCGAAAAAAAAGCATTGAAAGAGATTTCGTTGCAAATTCCAAAAAATAAAGTTACTGCATTAATAGGTCCATCGGGTTGTGGGAAATCTACTTTTTTGAGATGTATCAATAGAATGAATGACCTTATTCCGAATGTTAAAATCACTGGGCAAATGCTTGTTGAAGGAGTTGATATTTATGATAAAAATGTAGACGTTGTTAATATTAGAAAAAACATTGGAATGGTCTTCCAAAAATCAAATCCTTTTCCAAAATCTATATATGAAAACGTAGCTTACGGACCTAAAATTAATGGAATTAATAATAAGGCTGTATTAGACGAAATAGTAGAAACTTCCCTGAAACAAGCTGCTATTTGGGATGAATTAAAAGATAGATTGGGCGATTCTGCTATGGGTCTTTCAGGAGGTCAACAACAACGATTATGTATTGCGAGAACTTTGGCGGTAAGCCCAGACATCATTCTTATGGATGAACCTGCAAGTGCGCTTGATCCAATTTCTACTTCAAAAATCGAGGAATTAGTTCACGAACTTAAAGAGCAATACACTATAATTATTGTAACTCACAATATGCAACAAGCTGCCAGAACGAGTGATTATACAGGTTTCTTTTACCTTGGTGAACTAGTTGAAATGGATAAAACTAACACTATTTTTACAAAGCCAGCCAAAAAACAAACGGAAGATTATATCACAGGAAGATTTGGATAATTGTTTAATTGTATTACTTTTAATATTTTAAATCATATTATGATTTAAAATATTATTTTATTAAGCTTTAAATATCAAAAATTTTTAAATTTAAATTTATGGTCACCCACTTACAAATAGAATTAGAAAAATTAAATAACGTAATTATAAAAATTGGTAACTTGGCTGAAAACCAAGTTGCGGAATCATTAAAAGCTTTGCTATCTGAGCCCATAGTAGGAAAAGAAGTAAAGAAAACAGAAGAAAAAATTGACAAATTAGATATAAAAATTGATGAAATTTGTCAAAGTATATTTGCTTTACAACAACCGGTTGCCTCCGATTTACGCTTTATCATGGCATCTATGCAGATAAGTAATGAAATAGAAAGAATAGGTGATTTAGCCATAAGTGTTATCAAAAGGGCAAAAAACATTAACGATAAACATGAATTGATTGTAAAATTTGAAATTGCAGATTTAGCCAGAGACTTGGAATTAATTATCGCAAAATCAAACGAGTCTTTCTTGACTCGCAGTGAAAATGTTATTGGTGAAGTTTTTGTTTTGAATAATACAATTCAAAATAAAAGTGAAAATGCTATACATGGTATTATTTCAGAAATGAAATCGAATTCAAAAGCTGTTGTTTCTGGAACCAATCTCGTAATTGTTTTGAAACATTTAGAAAGAATCTCTCAACATTGCACAAATATTGCCGAAGACGTTCATTTTATGGTTAATGCTAAAATTATTAAACACGAAAAATATCAAGAAAAGAAAATTGAGGAATAATTGATTTGTATTTTTTTATACATTAAAAAGCCCTAACTCATTTTTTTTGAGATAGGGCTTTTAAATTTTATTTCTTATTTTTCTTGTTCTTCTTTGCCTTTTTTGATTTAGCTTTTGCTTTTTTGGCTTTAATTTTCGCTTTTACTTTTGCCTTTTTCGCTTTATTTTTTTTTGCTTTCTTTGCTTTTTTTGCTTTCGATTTTGCTTTTTGTTTCGCTTTCTCTCTTTGTTGTGCTTTTAAGGTTTTTTTCTTATTTTTTCCCTTCATTTTTATTTTTT
>CANCPC010000127.1 GCA_947379965.1 Flavobacteriaceae bacterium
CAAATTAAACCATTATCAATGGATAAAAAATATAGAATTAAAATTTTTAACCCTTCATTCTAATTAAAAATTTATAATCATTTACTTAAATTAAATACAGTTATGAAAAAAATAATCACAATCTTTTTATTATTATTTACCTTTTTTCAGTCAGTAAATTTAGTTGCTCAAGATTTATTGAAGGGCACGGATCTAAGTGTATTAAAAGTAGACTATTTATCAGATAATGAAATAGCAAAAATAAAAACTCAATTACAAACTAATAATACAACTATTGATCAAGTAGAGCCAATGGCTTTGGCAAAAGGTATGTCAGCGACTGAATTTGCTAAATTACGGAATCGTTTAGGAGTTCCAGTAGCAATTGGTGTTGGTTTGAAAAAAGAAGACACTTCCACTGATAGTGGAGAATTAATAAGAAAACAAGAAAAAATTGTTAATAATAAAATAAAGGATAGTTTAAATTCTATTGTATTTGGATCAGAATTATTTGACAATCCTATGTTAAACTTCGAACCTAATTTAAAGATTGCCACACCAGTTAATTATATTTTAGGACCAGGCGATGAGTTGCAGGTGAATGTATTTGGTGTGCAAGAATATAGCGCCAGTATTCCTGTAACAGTTGAAGGAAAGATAAACATTCAATATGCAGGACAAATTTCAGTTTCAGGAATGACAATTGAAGCAGCAACTCAAAAAATAAAAACAGCATTGGCAAGAGTTTATACTTCTATTGGTTCGGGACAATCTCAAATTGGAGTTAGTTTAAGCCGAATTAGGACTATCAAAGTTACTCTTATAGGCAGCAAACAACCAGGTAACTATTCTATTTCTTCTTTGGCAACTGTCTATAATGCATTGTTTTTAGGAGGTGGACCTGGAAAAAATGGTAGTTATAGGAATATTGAATTGTTAAGAAATAATAAAGTATTCAAAAATATTGATATTTATAGTTTTTTGGTGAATGGCAATCAATCGGATAATATTGGTTTGAAGGATAACGATGTGATACGGATTCCAGCTTATTCACAAAGAGTAACTCTTGAAGGAGAAGTAAAACGTCCCGGTGTTTTTGAAATGAAAAGAGGAGAATCTTTTAAAGATTTGTTAACTTTTGCTTCAGGTTTTAATGAGTCTGCTTATACCGCATCGGTAAATGTGATACAAAAAACCAGTAATGATTTTAAGGTAAAAGATATTAAAGCCACAGAATACAAAAGTTATTTACCTCTTGCCGGTGATGTATATCGTGTTTCTAAGATATTAAATCGTTTCCAAAATCGTATTCAAATTGAAGGTGCAGTTTTTAGACCCAATACCTATTCTTTATATGAAGGGATGCGTATTTCAAATTTAGTAGCTCAAGCTGAGGGTCTAAAAGAAGATGCTTATACTAATAGAGCTCGAATTTTGCGTCTGAAATCAGATTTGACAACAGAAATTGTTCAGGTTAATTTAGCAAAAGCTTTGGCAGGAGAGCCAGATTCTGATATTCTGTTGAAAAAAGAAGATGTTGTTACAATATATTCTATTTTAGATTTTAAGGAAGAATATAAAATAACAATTGATGGTGAAATCAAAAAACCGGGAGTTTACGTGTATCATGATAATCTTTCATTAAATGATTTGTTGATTCAAGCTGGCGGTTTAACGGGATCAGCTTCTAAAAGAGTTGAAATTGCTCGAATGATAAAATCAGAGGAAATTGATAATACGAGTTCTATTAAAGCTCAGCTGTTTAATTTAGAGATTAATGCAACTAACAATGAGCAATCAAAAAATTTTGTATTGGAGCCTTTTGATGTAATTAATATTCGTAAGATGGCGGTATACGAAAAACCGCAAGAAGTATATATAAGTGGCGCTGTAAATTATGCCGGTAAATATGTGTTGATAAATAAAAAAGAAAAAATTTATGATATTATAAAACGAGCTGGAGGATTAACTTCTCTAGCTGATTTGAATGGTGTAAAAATTAAAAGACCTATTCAAGCTAAACAAATTGAAAACATAGAAAATGTGAATCTAAATTTAGGCAAGAAGGATAGTATTCAAAAAAAAATAACAAAGAAATTAAAAGAAGATTTGAAATTTTCTACTATTCCTGTTGATTGGAAAAAAATTGTTTCTGACCCTAGCAGTCATGCTAATATAACCTTATTTGAGGGAGATGAGATAGAAATTGCTACCTACAGTGGAAGTGTTAAAATTACAGGAAACGTTCTTCTTACCTCGGAGATTCCTTATGAAAGAGGAAAGGGTTTTAAATATTATATCGATGCAGTAGGAGGTTCAGATGCTAAAGGCTGGATGAAAAAAGCCTACATAATATACCCTAATGGTAAAGCGGCAGTTTCTAACAGTTTCTTATTTATTAGATCTTATCCTCAAGTATTGCCTGGATCTCAAATTGTTGTTCCTGAAAAGCCAGAGGCTAAAAAAGCGTCAACAGGAGAAATAATAGGAATTTCTAGTGCTTTGGCAAGTTTAGCCGGGGTAGTGATTGCGATACTAAAGCTATAATATAATTTGTTTAATAGAGAGTTAACTATCATAAAAATAATTAATGAAAACAAAGGAACAAACTTCTAGCGACGAATTATTGTTGAAAGAACTGATTGAAAAAACAAAGGAATGGTATTTTTATTTACTATCGCAATGGAAAATAATTGTAGTAGCTAGTCTTGTTGGAGCCGCTTTGGGACTAACACTTTCATTCATAAAAAAACCTATTTATACAGCTAGTTTGTCTTTTGCTGTTGAGAGTAATAAGCCAGGCGGAGGACTGAGTGGTGCTTTGGGTTTGGCTAGTTCCCTTGGTTTTGATTTATCGGGTAGTGGAGGTGGAATATTTGAAGGTTCCAATTTAACAGAATTGTTCAAATCTAGAAAAATGGTTGAAAAGACTTTACTGATGCCAATTAATTTCAACGGTAAAAATATTTCTTTAGCGGAAATGTATATTATTAATAATGAATGGCGAGATAAATGGGAAAATAAACCAAAATTAGTTGGACTTCAGTTTTTGCCGAATGCTAATCGAAAGAATTTTTCGAGAAGCCAAGATAGTATTTTTGGAGAAATATATGAAGACTTGTCTAAATATGGACTTGAAGTTGGTCAGAAAGATAAAAAAGTTGATATTATAAGTATTGACGTTTCTTCTAAAAATGAATTGTTTGCCAAATATTTTTCAGAAGCTTTAGCCAAACAAGTAGGGGACTTTTACATTGAGACAAAGAGCAAAAAAGCACGCATCAATATGGCAATTTTACAAAAACAAACCGATTCAATTCGGGGGGAATTAAATAATTCAATTGCTGGAGTTGCGGTTGCTAACGATAATACTTTTGCATTGAATCCTTCTTTAAATGTCCGTCGTGTTCCTTCAGCACGTCGTCAGGTTGACGTACAAGCCAACACTGCCATTTTAACTGAATTAGTAAAACAAACAGAATTAGCAAAAGTTACTTTACGAAAGGAAACTCCATTAATACAGGTAATTGATAGGCCAATTTTGCCTTTGAAAAAAGAAAAAATAGGAAAACTATTCGGATTAGTTTTAGGAGGTTTTTTATTTGGTCTTTTGACGATATTATTTTTAACATTAAAAAATATCCTAAAAAAAATAGTCTAATTTTTACCTGTTTTATATAAATAATTTTATTGTTTTAATTAATTTTTCTTTCAATTTCAATTATTTTCGGCAAAAAATATATTACTAGCTATATCTTCCAACAGGAATCAATTTTTAAGATTACAAAAATATAAAAATTTGGTACTAGACGTTTTATCAAAATTATTATCAATATTTATTAGTTTATTGATTTTATTCAATGCTATTTTAATAAGAAAAATTGTGGGTACATGGTTGTTTCCCGCCACACTTTTTTCTTTATTTTGGTTTGTTTTTATTTTTTTCCCATTAATAATAATGTTTGAAATACCAATAAATCCCTGGGCAGTAGGATTTTTGTCCTTAATTGTGATTCTGTTTTCTTGGTCATTTGTTTTTTTTAATTGGAATAAAGCATTCAATAACAATTTAAAGAAACCACCTTCAAATGAAGTTTATGACACTAAATTATTAAGGACTACTCTTTGGTTCTCCATATTTTTTTCTGTTGTATGTGCGATTAAGGTAATGTTAGTTCAAGGGTTTTCATTATCTGAACTGTATGATGATATTGTATTAGTTGCAGCAAAATATGCTGTTTCAAGATATGCTTCCGAAGTTGTATATTCTGCTTATGGACCTCTAAGCTTGGGTTTTGCCTATCTTTCTGTTTTAATTGCAGGATTGATATTTGGTTCTACTCATAATATTTCAAGGAAAAAATGGGTGTTACTTGCTTTCTTGCCTTCTATTATAATTATGGTTACACAATCAGCAAAAGGATCTTTTTTTGGTTCTATTTTTTATTTTTTAGGAGGAATATTGGTAACCAGTATTCAACAAAATAAATTAGTACTTTTTAAAGCGAATATTTTAAAAATCATTTTCAAAATAGGTTCTTTTTCTATTGTTTTATTCATATTTTCTTTGATGTCTAGAGGCTTACAAGAAGCCAAAGATGTTTCTGGTTTTTTAGAAAAATTGAGATTTCTTCTTGCCTCCTATTTTTTTGCTCATTTGTATAACTTCTCAGAATGGCTTTCAGCGTATTGGGATGGATTTAATAATTCAAAATTTGACATCAGTCATTATTACTATGGCTTCTATACTTTTACTTCTATTTATCGTTTTTTTGGTTATAAAAAAGTAACTCCAGATGCTGTTTATGATGAGTACAACAATATTCAGGAACAGATGGAATCAAATGTTTTTACTATTTTTAGAGGTACGGTAATGGATTTTGGAATTTTTGGTACCATTATTTTTATTTTTTTACTTGGTTTACTGTTTCATTTTTGTTTTTATGTTTTTCTAAATAGTAGAAGACCAATCATTACTCTCACTACTACAATGTTTATGTTAGTTGTTTATTACTATTCCTTTATTATTAGTGTTTTTACTTGGAACATTGTTCCCTTCGTT
>CANCPC010000128.1 GCA_947379965.1 Flavobacteriaceae bacterium
AGGAATTTGAAAGTTATCTGTTTTTAATAGAAAAACCGTATCGCGTTTTGTTTTTTTCTGAATTAGTAAAACAAAACAAAATAAAGAAGTTGTCAAAAAGATATTGGAAAATATTATCTTTTTTATGGACCAATAGTGAAAATATTTTCCAACATAAAGAGTTATGGACAGATTTACTTAATGATAAAACTAATTCTCATTTCTTTATGAATATAGAAGACCTTAATTTTTTTAATTCACTTGAAAATGAATTTATTGTTTATAGAGGTTATGAGCATTGGGAAGATGGATATTCATACACAATGGATAGAAATGTCGCTGTATGGTTTGCAGAGAGATTTGGTCGAAATGGTTTAGTAAAAGAGAGATTGGTTAAAAAAGAGGATGTTTTTGCTTTTACCAACTCTCGTCAGGAAAAAGAAATCATATTATTAAAATAATTGTCAACTTATACTAATCTTATTTGTATAAGTTGATTAGTATTGATTATCAATTGGTTATGGTTTTTTAAATATTTTAACTTATACTATTGGGCATAATATAGGAAAGTATAAGTTATTTTGTTATTTTTATAAAAAAATAACTATGAGTAAATCAGGTCAAGAAACTACAACATCATATATGGATTGGAATAACTTTATCGCTCTAATTACAAGATTAGAAAATGATAAAGAATATAAATTTTGTTTATTGATTTCAATAGGTGTATTTACAGCTCTGAGAATAAGTGACCTTTTAACCTTAAAATATTCTCATATCCTTGGGGATGATTTATTGGTTTTGACCGAGGGTAAGACAAAGAAAGTTAGAAGTATTAAAATAAATAGCACCTTAAAGGATATAGTAGAGAGAATTTACATTAAATCGGGTATTTCCAACAAAGAACAATTTATTTTTCTTAACAAGTACGGAACCAAGTGTATAGACAAATCCTATGTTAATGTAAAACTTAAAGAAATTTTCTCAAAGTACAAAATAAAGGTTAATGGGAATGTTTCCACACATACATTTAGAAAAACACTTGGTAGGAGGGTTGTTGAAGTTAATGATTATTCAAACGAAAGTTTGGTATTGTTAATGCAGTTATTTGGTCATTCGAACATGGGTATAACAAAAACATACTTAGGTATTACCAAGGAAGAAATTCACAATGTATATGATTGTTTAACCTTCTAAACTTTTACTTTTTTATGAACCAAAACGAAATCCATAGAAGGGTCATCAATAAGTTATTGAACCATAGAATGAAAAAAAAATACAACTATGACTTGGTTTTTTATCTTAATTCAATCCAATACCTATCGAATAAAGAATTAAACCCTGATTTACATCTTCTTAATGAAATTGTATCGGTAAATTTAAAGTCCCCAATAATGATGTATCAAAGAGATCGACTTATTGTTGATCTGAAGGAGTGCTTGAATTTATTTATTCCTTTAGTTGAAGGATGTTCAAAAAGAAAGATTAATAATGTTATCCTAAAATTTAAACAACCTATTCTATCTGGGACACTTATTAGAAAAGATTAACAATTAAAAAAACTTAAATCAGTTAATAATATCATGTTGGGATTTTATAGGGTGATTATATTTTGATTACAGTTTTCTTTGGTCACGATTTAAGCTAGTTTGAATAGCTCAAAATAAATTCTAATTTTTTACTTCATAAGTAGAGGGAAAAGATGTAAATGTATTTTAGGTTATTCTTTTAAAAACGAAATCAGTAACATCTCCAACATAATAAATTAAAATAGTTTTCAAAAGTTAGCATTACTTTAAAGATATATATTCATTAAGTTTCTCCAACTCTTTAGTAAGTATATTATCCAAGTTACTATACCATGCCAAATGTTTACTCCATCGTTCGCATTTTGGACAGCTAGTATCTTCCCATATTTTTTTACATTTTGGACATTGTGCACAGGTATCAAAGGTATTCCATATATGGTTACAAGTGCATTGCCATAATTTTTCGGATGTTGGTTTCCAACTACATTTGGGACATTTAATTTCTATTTTCATAAGTTGCTACTTTAAAGTGAATTCTTTTTAAAGGTTAATAATAGTATTTATTATTGTTAAAAATACAAAAAAAAATTATGCTTATTTGAGCACAAAAAGTGTAATGTGAGTATTAAAATTTAATTTAATTGTAATTCTATAACCGAATTCTTAATGATAGGTTGACCAACTAGAAGAGACTGACTTTTAACTTTACCTATTCCATTTCCTTTCAATTTCACTTTAAGCCCTTTGTTTTCTAATAGAGCAATAGCATCCATTCCTGACATTCCTTTTACATTTGGAATTACATTTTTTTCATTAAGTATCTTTGTTGAATACTCATTGTATTTGTCCTCTTGTTTTCTAATCTTTTTATTCAGATTTTTAACTTCATTAGTAGACGGAGAGTCTGTAAATATCTTTTGAGCTATTCTTTTAAAAACGGGGCCAGCCACATCGGCACCATAGTAAGAACCAGTTGTAGTGTTTGGCTTATGCACTACTACAATACAAGTATATTTAGGTTTATCCACGGGAAAGAAACCAACGAATGATGAAATATAATGTTTATCTATACCACCATTAACACCATAATTACCTTGAGCTGTACCTGTCTTTCCGGCCATTGAAAAATCTTTTGAGTAAATACTTTTTGCCGTTCCCCTCCTTACCACATTTTCCATCACAGCTTTTAATTTCTTGATAGTGCCTTCAGAACATATCTTGGGATTGATAACCTCTTTTTCAAATTTCTTGATGGTCTTATTTTTTTCTTTTATCTCAGAAACAAATTGTGGTTTTACCATTTCACCATTATTGGCAATAGCATTATAAAGTGTCAAAGTTTGCATTGGTGTAACTTCAACACCATAACCAAAGGCCATCCAAGGCAGTGATATTCCGTTCCATTTAGAGGTTCCGGGCTGAGGAATGAAAGGTATACCTTCTCCTTTCAAACACAATCTTAGAGGTTTGCTTAGTCCCATCTTGTTTATTCGATTAACAAATTGTTTGGGATTGTTCTTATAGTTTTCATAAACCGCTTGAACCAAAACAGTATTGGATGATATTTCAAATCCTTTGGCTAATGATATTCTTTGAGGTCCTTCCCTATGAGAATCAACCACATCTCTTCCAAAATAGCTTATTAAACCTCCTTTACGGTCATATACTTTACTGGTATCAACTTTATTGTCATCCAATAAAGCAATCATATCAACTAGCTTAAATGTTGAGCCAGGCTCACCTTTTTCCCTAATGGCATAATTAAGTCTTTCTTTATAAACGGTGTCGTGTTCAGTTCTACCTAGATTAGAAATGGCTTTTATATGACCTGTCGTGGTTTCCATAACTATAACACAACCATGTTCAGCTTTTTTCTTTTGTAATGCCTCCAATAAGGCATGGTGTGCAATGTCTTGTATATACACATCCAAAGTTGAAATGATATCATAACCTTCGATAGGTTCAACTTCGTTATCATCTCGTAAGGGTTTATATTGCCCTTGAGCAATTTTTTGTTTCAATACCCTTCCGTCTTTACCATTTAAATACTTTCCAAAAGCACCTTCCAAACCAACACCATTTTTATTGCCATTTTTATCAAGTCCTATATAACCTACAGTTCTTTGAGCAATCTCACCAATTGGATGTTTCCTAACTTCTCGAATACTATCCATACGACCTCCTTCATAATTTCCTAATTTTAGAATTGGAAAAGATTTTAATCTGGCATATTGTACATAACCTATATCTTTAGCTAGAAGTAAAAATCTATTATTATTTTTTCGAGCTAATTTTAATTTGGTTTCAAAATAATTGGAAGGTTTTCCAAATAAAATACCCAATGAATCTGATAAAGCATTGATGTTTTTATCAAATACTTTTTTAGTTGGTGCCAATGCATCAAAACGAACAATATAAATAGGAACAGATACTGCCAACAAGCTTCCATCTGAAGAATAAATATTTCCTCTATTGGCAGGAACTATAAAGCTTTTAACATCATTTTTTTTAGCTAGGTTTCTATAATATTCCCCATGTACCCATTGGATGTTGGTTAACTTTATAATAATTCCAATCGCCATCAAAAAGATAATTAATGCAACAATATAAATTCGATAGGTAATAATAGTATTGTTTTGTGTCATTTTTAAGTTATGAAAAATTAGATCGTTTATGAAGAAATAAAAATCTAGTTAGAAACATTTTTCTCCTCTTCTTTCTTTCTCAAAAGCTCCGAAAAAATAAATACAGGATCTTCTCCAGTTTCTATCATATTATTAAAAGACCAAAAAACATCTTTTGTTATTTCAAAATGAGTATCAGTATCTGAATTGATTTCACCCGGATATAAAGAATAGGTTAATAAATCCCTACTATAAACAAATTCAACATAATTATATTTTACACTTACTTTAACGGTACCAAAATTCAATAATCCATTAAAGTGAGAGGCCAATACTAAAATATCATTAGTGCGTTCTTCATCAAAATTTTGAAGGATGGTTGCCCTAAATAGTAGACTGCCCAAACACACTGAATAATTAAAATCCACACAATTAGTATCGTCCACTTTAAAACCACATTCTATATGCTTATCATTGTCAAATAGCCCATATCGCCATCCTGATATTTTATGATATTTAATCAGTTCTTTCCATACATATTGAGAAGATTTACTAATAGTAAGCAGTCTGTAAATTCTTTGGAATAAAAATTTTATTTTACTGGAAACATTCCTAATTTTTTTCATAATAACTCCTATTTTTAACTTTCGAATAAACTTTGGCAAAACAAACCACATAAAGAAGAATACAATTAACTTAGCTATAATCATTTCTATTTTTTATTAAAAAAATCCCCAATAATAATCAATACTATAGCAATAACGAAAAGGACGACAACATATAGTATGCTATTCACGATGATCATCAAAATAAATTTTAAAATGGAAAGT
>CANCPC010000129.1 GCA_947379965.1 Flavobacteriaceae bacterium
AAATCTTTTCATAAAAAAAGTGCTATTAAAAATAGCACTTTTTTTATGAAAAGATTTCTGTAACTATTCTTTAATTATTTTTTGTTGTTGAATACCTTTCGAATTTTCAATACTCAAAAGATAAATTCCCGATTTAATAGCACTCATATCCAAGTTATAAAAAGCCGACACATTCAAATCTAATATTTTTTTACCTACTATATCAGTTAATGAAATATGGTTTTGATTGTCTATTAACTGAAGAAACAAGCTATTACTAACTGGATTTGGGTATAAAACATTTTTCAAACTAGATGAAGTTTCTATTCCTAATGCACAATTATTTCCTACTACATAAGAAAAATATTTTGTTACTGACATCCCTCCAGCAAAAGCAAATTTTACAGCATAATTAATGGTTGAACCAATGGTTTGCCCCGATATGGTTTTAGTGAAAATTTTACCGGAAACATTTGACATAGCGGATTCTCCAAAAGGGGATTGCTTCCATAAATACGCAACTACTCCCGTTTTGTCATCTAGTAATTCAAAAGTAACTTTAACATCCGTCCCAGTGGTTTGGAAAGCGTATTTATAACCTACTGTAAAGGAACCTTGCGATGCTTCTGAAGCAGTACCCGCACATTCTGAGTTAGTGTTTAAACCTGTTGTAGCATAAAGTATAACTGGATTGTTACCAGCCAAATTTCCTGCTAAATCAATTGCTGAAATACTAAAATTATAATTTGTACTTGGGTTCAATCCAGTTATCAAAAATGATTTCTGAACTCCCGAAGCATTTGATGTTGAAATTGTATTTGTACCATACCCAATATTATATACCACATTTCCAGAATTATCAGTAGCATTCAATAACAATTCGACAGAAGAACCTGTAATAGCGCCGACACTAGCTGTAAAATTAGTTGGTGCTTGAGTATCATTAGTACTTCCACAGTTAGTTCCTACTACATAACTTATATATTTTGTAACGGCTAATCCTCCTGCATAAGCAAATTTACAAGCATAGTTTATTGTCGTTCCTATGGCTTGCCCACTCACGGTTGAAGTAAAAATATTTCCTGAAGAATTTACCATCGCTGTTTCTCCAAATGGAGCCTGCTTCCATAGATAGGCTACTACACCTGCTTTGTCAGTATCTAACAATTCAAAAGTAATATAAACATTTGAACCTACTGTTTCGAATGTTGATTTATAACCAATATTGAAAGCCCCTTGCGTTGCGACTTTAGATGCTTCAACACAAACCATGGCTTGTGCAATAATAACATTTACCGTTTGTGAAGCACTTGTGGCTCCATCGCTGTCTGTTGCTTTTGCAGTTAAGGCGTAATTTCCGGCTACAGGACTCCAAGTTGCAGCATAAGGAGCCGAAGTATCGGAACTAATTAAGGTGGTTCCTTGATAAAAATCTACCCTTTGAATTGTTCCGTCAAAATCATTTGCATTAGCAGTAATGCTAACTGGTTTCCCTTCGGTAAATGTTGTATTATCGGTTGGTGTAACCAATGAAACTGTTGGTAAAGCATTAGCAGTACTAGTTACCAAAATCAATAATTCTTCGTCGTCGGTGACTAGGTCAGTATTGGTAACAGTCAATTTTAAACTATAAGTTCCTACGGCTAATCCGCTTATTGTTGGATTAACAACTTTTGAGTCAGAAAATTGAACAACTGTAGGCCCATAATTTTGTGTCCAAGAATAGGTCAATGCTTTTCCGGCAGATTCAGTACTTGCAGAACCATCAATTGTTGTAGAAGTCAAGGGTAAAATTACTTTTAGATTTGGCCCAACCGATGCTGTTGGATAACTTGAAACTAAATTCCCTGTTCTAATAAAGGTCATTTTAGCTAAATTAAATTCACCTGAGGAAAAAGCAACTCGCAAAATATGTCTACCTGGTGTCATCGCAATATTAGGTACTGTTTTAGTAGCCCAAACATCCCAAGAAGTACTGGATGTAGATGGAACTGTAATAGTTCCCGAAATGTCCTGACCATCTAATTCCAAATGAAAAGGACCTCCTCCTGCTACATTTCCTGAAGCATAACGAAAATCAAACGAATACAAACCCGATTGAGCCACATTTATAGTATATTCCAACCATTCATTTGAAGCCAGAGAACCAACAGTAGCTCCTTCGGCAACACTTGTTTTTGAATCTACATATTCATCTAATCTATAATCCCCAGAATTAGCTGTTGTTGTATCAAAATAGGCAATATTTTGGCCTTTTCCACCTTCAAAAGTATCAAATTTCCCAGCTTCAATAATTCCCGGAATTACCCATGGAGTACCTCCAAATGGCAATTGATTTCCAACCTGAACATTTACACTATTGGTAACATTAAATTTAAATTCACTTTCATATACCTTTGCATAAAAGGAGTGCATTCCCAATGTTAAATTTGTAGCATCCAAAGTAAAGGGAGCCGTTGTAACAATACCGAGCGAAGTCGAACCGTCCAAAAATTCCACCTTAATTGGGGTTCCATTTGAAGCCACAACATCTAGCTTTACACTTCCATTTACATACGCTTGCTGAAATGAAGCGCTTAATATACCTACAATTTGAGAATCCATACTGGTCACCATTTTTCGAGCAGGAACTTTAAGTTGATATCCGGTAGAAAAAGTAACCGTAACCGGATCATTTGAATAATTTTGAGCTACATAATTGGTTTGACCATTTTGGGTAAACGCAGTAGCAGTAGCTGAATTTGAAGTTATGGTTGCATTTACCCTTCCTAAAGCATTCATTGCATGAAGCCAGTGATAGGTTTGAGCCTCTGAAACCCCGAATTTTATTTCTCTATTCGGATAGGAATTATATAATCCAATAGCTTTAGAAGGATCAATAAAAGCCAAATATTCCCACATAATGTCATGCCATAAATTTGGATTAACCTGATTACTTAGAATTCCAGTATTGGCTTCAATTTCATTCCAAAGCCTAGTAACATAAGCCGTGTCTTGTCCTAAATAGAGCGAACCACCTTGTATAGGATACAACTCAATTCCATAAGATGCCGCAATATCTCCGGTCCAAAAAGTCCCATTATCAATGCTATTTGACCAAACACGTGATACTAAACTCTTAGTTTGTAAAGGTGGAAAATTGCGATGATGGGTATCCATATAATATTCTTCAATTCCCGTTTGTTCTGTTGTGTAAAGGTAAATTCCCAAATCCCGTATGGTTTTATTTCCTGAGGCTTCTCCCCATTGTATTAGCGCAGAATTAAAAAGCATACTCTCTGAACTGGATTCCATATTATTCCCTTGCGGATTATTGGCAAAACCATCAACCCAACTATGTCCTTGATAAGGATTAAAAGTTCTCAAATAAGGGAACATTGTATCGTTTCGATCATATGCCGCAGCATCACGAACAATTAAATCTACCATTCCTCCCCATTGTGCCGACCAACCTGGACTGAATTGTTCTACAAAAGCTGCTGCTTGGATAAAGTAGCCCCAATGAAATTGTTTGTCATTTAAACCGATGTCTTGACCATATCCTGCAGGATAACCAATTGCTGTACTCCAGGTAGAATTATAATAAAACAAGAAAGCTACCTCACCATTTTCGGCTTTAAACCAGTTTTCAAGTCTATTTTTTATAGTGGCCAACATTTTGTCGCGAGCCACAATATTCCCCATTTCATTGGCAACCCTGGCAGTTTGCATTAATTGGTTAAAAACCTGACCTTCGTTGTAAGAGTCAGTCCAAGTTGCCATCGTGGTATTTTCTATTGACGTGATCTTTTCAGTTAAATCAGTTGGAGTAAAACCTTTACTATAATTGTCAACATAAGGCAAAGTAGGAAGTATACCATGAAAAGTGTTTTCGACACTGAAACTATTACCTGCCATTGTTTTCATTTCACCTCTAATAATTGCATAACTATATTTGTCAGGAACAGGAGAACCCGGCGCTAAATGTGCCCATTGATGCGGAAGTAAACCGAGTAACATATTAGTCTCCATACCTTCTTTTACTTCTGTTTGTACATTAAAATCTGTATGCATTATAGAGGTTGCTTCATTATAGGCATAAGTAGCAGTTGCTTTAACTGGAAAAACATAAGCATATTTTTTATATTCGTTGGCAACACTATTCACATTGCTTGCTGTAAGCGGTATAAAAGCCATTGACCAATAATTTTTACCATTCAAAGTTGAAGTGTAAACAGCTCCATTTTGAGTCCAAGTACTTCCTGCAGGTGCATACACTGCAAAATCAGCACCGTTTTTCACATTGGTACAAACCAGCATTTCGTTAGAGATAACAACTGTTCCAGAATTAATAGTAACCTGAGCTACATCCGTAGACTTTTTGGAAAAATAAAGAAAGGGCATGCCAACACCCGAAGTTGCTTGAAAATTATGAGTCGAATCATCCCAATCCATCGTCACTGTCCAATCCGAATAATCTGAAATTTTAGTATTTGCTGCATTCATTCCTGTTACACCCACAACAAATGGAATAAGATCGTCAATCACACCTGATGGAATATAACTTACTATAAGTCCATTTGATGTTGTTTTCATTGTGTATGGATAATTGAAAAGATTGGATGCTGTCCCGTTTTTTACCAAAGCTGACCACCAGTCACTGGTTGGAACAGGCTTTCCTATTGCATTTCCACTCAAATAGGGAGTTCCAGAAGGATATTGATTTCTACCTGCTATATCAAAACCCGGGTGAGTAGTTCTATAACTTCCACTGCCAACAGTTACGAACTGTGCATTTGCATGTAATGCAAATAAAAAGCTAACAACGACTGTTGTCAACAAAACCATTATTTTATTTTTCA
>CANCPC010000130.1 GCA_947379965.1 Flavobacteriaceae bacterium
TCTCAATGCAAAAATTGAGTAAAACCTATACAGGAGCAGATAAACCTGTTCTTAAAAACATCTATTTAAGTTTCTTTTACGGAGCAAAAATTGGAATTCTTGGTTTAAACGGTTCCGGAAAATCTTCCCTATTGAAGATTATTGCTGGAGTAGATAAAAATTATCAGGGAGAAGTAGTTTTTCAACCAGGCTATACAGTAGGTTATTTGGAACAAGAACCTATTTTGGACGATTCGAAAACGGTAATCGAAATTGTTCGTGAAGGTGTCGCCGAAACCATGGCAGTTTTAGACGAATTCAACAAAATTAATGATAGTTTTGGTTTGCCAGAAGTCTATGAAGATGCGGATAAAATGGAGCAATTGATGGATCGTCAAGCGCTTTTACAAGATAAAATTGATGCGCTTGGAGCTTGGGAAATCGATACAAAACTAGAAATAGCCATGGATGCTTTACGTACTCCAGAAGGCGATACACCAATTAAGAATTTATCCGGTGGTGAACGCCGTCGTGTGGCTTTATGTCGTTTGTTATTGCAACAGCCAGATGTTTTGCTGCTTGATGAGCCTACGAATCACTTGGATGCCGAAAGTGTTCTTTGGTTAGAGCAACATTTGGCACAATATGCAGGAACTGTAATTGCTGTGACGCATGATAGATACTTTTTGGACAACGTTGCCGGTTGGATTTTAGAGTTGGATAGAGGAGAAGGTATTCCTTGGAAAGGGAATTACTCCTCTTGGTTAGACCAAAAATCAAGCCGTATGGCATTAGAAGAAAAAGTAGCTTCGAAACGTAGAAAAACCTTAGAACGTGAGTTGGACTGGGTTCGCCAAGGGGCAAAAGGGCGTCAAACGAAACAAAAAGCACGTTTGCAGAACTACGACAAACTCTTGAATGAAGACCAAAAACAATTGGATGAAAACTTGGAAATCTACATTCCGAATGGTCCACGTTTAGGAACGAATGTTATCGAAGCCAAAAATGTAGCCAAAGCTTTTGGAGATAAATTATTATACGACAACTTGAATTTTACTTTGCCACAAGCAGGGATTGTTGGAATTATTGGACCCAATGGTGCTGGTAAATCGACTATTTTCAAAATGATAATGGGCGAACAAAAGACTGATAGTGGTGAATTTTCTGTTGGTGACACCGTGAAAATCGCTTATGTCGATCAAGCGCATTCGAACATTAATCCAGATAAATCTATTTGGGAAAACTTTGCAGATGGACAGGAATTAATCATGATGGGAGGGAAACAAGTTAATTCAAGAGCTTATTTATCTCGTTTCAATTTTGGTGGAGGCGAACAAAACAAGAAGGTTTCTATGCTTTCTGGTGGAGAACGGAATCGTTTGCACCTTGCGATGACTTTGAAAGAAGAAGGAAATGTCCTTTTGCTAGATGAGCCAACGAATGATTTAGATGTAAACACGCTTCGTGCACTTGAAGAAGGTTTGGAAAATTTCGCAGGTTGTGCCGTCGTAATTTCGCACGATAGATGGTTCTTAGATAGAATTTGTACCCATATTTTAGCTTTCGAAGGAGATTCTGAAGTGTATTATTTTGAAGGTGGATTTTCTGATTATGAAGAAAATAAAAAGAAACGTTTAGGTGGTGATTTAACTCCAAAACGATTGAAATACAGAAAGTTAATTAGGTAATTAATTCTAATTTATTTAAAATAAAAAGTGGATATCTATCATGGATATCCACTTTTTTTCTTATATCCGTTATCGGAATTAATTCTTAAAGAAAACAACTGCAATTAAATGAATCATTACTAACCAAAACAAAAATTATTAAAAAAGAACCGTTTTCTAACGCGATGATTACTAATTTCCTATAATGAAATTTAAGATTGACCAAATTTAAGGCTACTATGAAACATGACACATGATATTTATCATGAAGTTGATTTATTCTAAAAATTTCATTTTCAAGGCTTGGGTTGGTATCAAACAATGTTCTTTTTTACCATACCACTTATAACGATTTTTGGCAATATAATCATAAAGTTGATTTCTAATTCCGATAGGTATGATTTTAATAACAGTTCCAAAACAGAAAAATCCACCCAGACTTTTTGCAATTTCTAATGCTGCGGAAGACTTATAATAATAGGCAATTCCAGGTTGATAGAGAACAATACTGTCTATTTTTGATGGATTGATTCCAATGTGTTTTAAGATTTCTTGACCTAACTTAGATTGTAAAGCAACAAATCTAAAGATGTCTTTTTTATCGTGCTGAATCACAAATTGTACTGCCGATTCACACAAATTACAAACGCCATCAAAGAGAATGATTTTTTTATTTTGGGGGAGATTGAGCATGATTTAAAATTTAAAATTCATCATTTAAAATTACTTTTTAACTGCTTCTACCAACTCTAATTCCTCTAAACTTACTTTCGAAGTAAAGATTCCGTAATTTACGGTAGCTTTGTTTTTTTCAATATTATCAATACTTCCCACGGCTTTTCCGTCGATCATTCGAACTCTATCTCCTAATTTCAGAATGTGTTTTGGTTTTTCGATAACAGGTTTTAGTTTCTTTTCTTTTTTCTCGATTCTAATTTCCTCAACCTTAACTTCGATTTCTTTAATGACTTCTTTTTTCTTTTCGACAATTGCCTTGATTTGTTTAGGAGTGGCTTTGATCCGCTTCGAATTTTCGATTTCGATAATTTTCAAAAACTCACCAATCAGGTCTTTTTTGTTCTTATTGTTGAAGTATTTCTGAGCAATATCTTCTATTTTTTGTCCAATGTAAATCGTTTTTTGGTTACTATCGTACAATTCCTGATAGCTTTCCAGTTTTTGTTTGATTTTCACGTTGATCGTTTCCATTTTTCTACCTTCCTCACGCGCTTTTGTTTCTTCTTCTTTGAGCGTTTGCGATGTTTTTTCCATTTTCGAACGCTCTTTCTGAAGCGTGGCGATGGTTTTGTCAAAACGTACTTTTCCGACTTCAATCTTCTTTTTCGCCCGATTGATTAAACTAAATGGGATTCCGTTTTTTAAGGCCACTTCAAAGGTGAACGAACTTCCTGCTTGACCTAAAACCAATTTATACATGGGTTCCAAAGTCTTTTCGTCGAAAAGCATGTTAGCATTTATGGCAAAAGGCAGTTCGTTAGCTAGAATTTTTAGGTTCGAATAATGCGTTGTGATAATTCCAAAAGCTTCCCGATGATAGAATTCTTCCAAGAAAATTTCTGCCAAAGCACCTCCTAATTCGGGATCGGAACCTGTACCAAACTCATCGATTAAGAACATGGTTTTCTTGTTGCATTTTTTCAAGAAGTAGTTCATGTTCTTTAATCGGTAACTGTAGGTACTTAAATGATTTTCAATAGATTGATTATCTCCAATATCTGTTAATATTCTGTCGAATAAAAAGGTTTCACTGCGTTCATGTACCGGAATCAGCATTCCAGATTGAAGCATTAATTGTAGTAATCCAACGGTTTTTAGCGAGATTGTTTTTCCACCAGCATTAGGTCCAGAAATTACAATGATTCGGTTTTCTTGGTTTAATTCAATTGTTTGAGGATGAGTAATTTCGTTGTTCTGTTTATTATTCAAATACAAAATAGGGTGGAAGGCATCTCGAAAATACAATCTTCTATTATCAGTAATTGTGGGTAAAATTCCGTTGATTCTATTGGCATATTTTGCTTTGGCAGCAATCACATCAATATCACTCAAGAAATCTTGGTATTGCATAAGCAACGGCAAAAACGGACGAATTTGATTGGATAATTGCTTTAGAATTCGAGTGATTTCTTCTTTTTCTTCATATTCTAAATTACTCAATTCACGCGAATATTTCAAGGTAGTTTCAGGTTCGATATAAGCGATACTTCCTGTTTTCGAACTTCCAAGAATAGAACCTTTTACTTTTCGACGATACATGGCTAAAACGGCCAAAACTCTACGGTTTTGAACAAAACTTTCTTTAATATCGTCTAAATAGCCAAGGGCATTATATTGTGTTAAAGCCACACCAAAACTCTGATTTACTTTACCACGAACTGTATTCATTTCCCGACGCGTATTCAACAAATCAGGGGAAGCATTATCTTTTATTTCACCATATTTATCGACTACGGCATCAACAAGATTAATAATATCTTTAGTCAACTCAACTTCTGAAGCTTTTAAGTGTAGGTTTGGATAATAATCCTCAAATTTCTTTAGAAAATTTAATAAAAAATTTGTCGTTTCTGAAATCGCTGCAATTTTTCTAAAACTACCCACTTCTAAGAAACTATCTTCTATAGCCAAGAACTTAATTTCATGAGTAATGGCATCAAAACCGTGATTGGGAATTGCATTATTATTTTGGAAAGAAGAAAGATATTCAGTTGTATGCATCAAAGCCTTCAATAAGGTTTCTTTCTCATTAAAAGGTGTAATTTCTAATGCTTTTTGCTTACCAATATCCGTATTACAAATTGCCGAAATAGTTTCGAGAACGACTGGAAATTGTAAATCTTGAAGTGTTTTTTGGGTAATCGATATCATGTTTTATGTCGAAAGTCTAATGTCTAAAGTCCAAAGTTACAAAATTGAAGAGTGTATTTATATAAATAAATCGTAAATGCATATATTTGTATCTTACCAATTTCATTAAAAACACCCAAATATTCTATCCAAAAAATTATTTTTTTGATATATTCTTTTTTTAGGTAAAATAAATTTTTGATTTAAAATATTTCATTTCAATGCTTAATTTTAATTATGAAACATTTCCAATTTATATTCTTTCTTATTATTATATTTTTTTCT
>CANCPC010000131.1 GCA_947379965.1 Flavobacteriaceae bacterium
AAGGCTCAAAATTACAGTTATATGATAAATATCAGGTTAATTGTAAACCCACCGAAATATCTTTGTAATAGAAAAATACTCTACTAAGATAATAACAATTACACACTTATATTCTAAAATAAAAAAAGTAAAAATTTTATTAATCAAAAATCAAAAACAATGTCTAAAACTAAAGTATCAAAATATTACATAGGACTTTTTATAAGTATTCTATTTTTTACAGTTAGTAGCCTTATTGCTCAAAATGCTGTAATAATCCCGCAAATATCTGTTATTAACGTTCATGGGACCTCAAATGTTCATGATTGGGATATGAAACCAAATAAAATTAATGGGGATTTAGTACTAACTACTTCGAAACAGATTAACTCATTACTAATAAAATTAGAAGCCAAATCACTAAAAAGTGGAAATAGTATTATGGATGGCAAAACATATGATGCCTTTGAATACAAAAAAAATCCAAACATTGTTTTCCAACTTACAGAGGGATCTATAGTAAAATTAAGTAATCAAGACGAAGATGTGACATTAACAGGAAACTTGACAATGGCTGGACAAACAAAAAAAATCAATATTAAAGCAGTTTGCAAAATCACAAAAACAGGAGATTATCAAATAAAAGGTAGCGTTCCGTTAAAAATGTCTGACTATGGAATGAAACCTCCAACAGCTATGTTAGGAACAATGAAAACAGGAGATGCTGTTACCATCAAATTTGATGTGACTTTTAAGGGATAAAATAAAAAATCGAATCTTTATAATATAATAATAACTAATTAAATACTCAAACTATGAAAACAATTTTTAAAATAGCACTAATTTTAGTAGTATTTTGCTTCAGTTGCAATTTACAAGCACAAACAACATTTGGTCATATGCAAAACCAAATTTCTAGAGGAAAAGACGGAATTAATCAATTTGACATAAAAAAAGATACTGCCAAATTTACGGGACTTAGCATCGATTTAGGAGGAGCTTTTAATATGGATTTTCAAGGAATAAATTCTTTCAATGACCAACCATCAACATTTGCTCTTCCTTCAAAAATTGTTGGATATCGATTAATGGACACAGAAAACAATTTCGTACTTCCTGCAGCCGACATGTCTATTGGTGCACAATTATTTGACGGGGTAAGAGTTAATCTGGACCTTTATTTAGCTTCAAGACACCATAATGACACCTATGCAAGAGGTGGATATTTACAAATTGATAAATTAGACTTCATCAAGAAAGATTTCCTTGCAGAGGTTATGAAATATACTACTATCAAAATTGGACAAATGGAGAACAACTATGGTGATGCTCACTTTAGAGGGTCTGATAATGGAAGTACAATTAAAAATGCTTTTGTTGGAAATAACATTATGAATTCTTTCATTACAGATATGGGTATTGAAATATACTATAATCGAAGCGGATGGGTAAGTATGTTAGGTGCTACAAATGGAAATTTAAATCAAAGTACTCAACAAGTAGTTTATGCTGCAGGTCCAAATACTAATACTACTGTTAGTCCTACAATATTAGCTAAATTTGGTTATGACAAACAAATCGATAAAGATTTAAGAGTAAGACTTACAGGATCTTACTACCACAATGCAAACTTAGGCAACTCTAACCTATATTCTTCTTCAAGATCAGGATTTGGCTGGTGGGGTGTATTGAATAATAATGCCTATACAAACAATAGTGTTGCTGTTGCAAGTAATTTTAATGTAAATTCTACACCAGAAGCTACATTCAACCCTGGATATAAAAACTGGGCTACCTCACTCATGATCAACCCATTTGTAAAATATAAAGGTCTTGAATTATTTGGTACAATCGAATTAACTTCAGGAGGAGATAAAGCGGGCTTTGACGACAAACGTACTGCAAATCAATATGCTGGAGACGTTATTTACAGATTTGGAAAATCAGAACAATTCTATATTGCTGGAAAATACAATACGGTTTCAGGAAAACTTACAAATGCAGATGCCAAAGAAGTTACTGTTGATAGAGTCGAATCTAGCATTGGTTGGTTTATGACTAAAAACATTTTGGCAAAATTAGATTATGTAAATCAAAACTATAAAAACTATACTCAATTTATAGGTAATGTTCCAACCGGAAATGCAAACAATCTTTATGGAGGTAATTTCAAAGGTCTAGTATTTGAAGCTACTATAAGTTTCTAATCTAGTTATTTTATACCGGTAAGTACAATTCTTGCCGGTATAATTTTTTTAAAGTATTCAATATAAAATTTTTAGTATGAAAAAAATTATTAGTTTACTGGTATTCTACTTCATATTGGCTCCATATTCAAGTGCTCAGAATATATATTCTGCCGAACTACAAAAAAACAGTTCCCTTATTATTAGCGGCTCAACTAATCTATTGACTTTTAAACTATATCAAAAAGGCGAAAAACTATCAAAAAATAAGTTGACCGTATCAACTACCCAATTACAAAACAAACTGTATTTGAGCCAAAACCAACTTTCGGTTGTGGTCAAAAATTTCGATTCAAATAATTGCATGGCTTTAAAAGATTTTTTAAAGATGTTAAAGTCAGATACCTATCCAACTTTACAGGTTCAAATTAATTATCTTGAGTTACAACCAATCTACGAAAAAGAGCAAAATAACATCGGAAACGCACTTGTAAGCATAACTATTACCGGAATTACAAAACAATATATACTACCTATTTCTCTAACTAGTAATGGTGAAATATTTACCGTAAATGGAAATAAAAAATTAAGTATTCGAGATTTCGGTCTAATTCCTGAAAATAAAATGATGGGAATGATTAAAGTGAGTGAATGGATCAATATAGATTTTCACATGATTTGCAAAATAACAGAAGATAAATATTTAGCCAAACTCTAGAATTAATTTTGTTAAATAAATAACCTTGTAAAGTCTTTCCTAATCAATTACGAAGGACTTTTTTATTTGGGATCTACTACACTAAACTCCCCAAAAATAAGATATGTTTTTGCTATATTTGCAAAAAAAAATCATGTCAAATATATATTTAGGTTTTCATTTTACTATTGAACCAAAAGAACTAGGTTCCGAAATATTAATAGCCGAATTAGGTGAACTTCCTTTTGAAAGCTTTATTGATAGTGACTTCGGAATTGTAGCTTATATTCAAAAAGACCTTTGGGTAGACGGTATACTTGATGATTTATTCATCTTGAAATCTCCTGAATTTACCATTTCCTATAAAATGGAAGAAATTGACCAAGTGAATTGGAATGAGGAATGGGAAAAGAATTTTGAACCTATCGATGTAGAAGGAAATTGCCATGTTCGCGCCCCTTTCCATCCGAAAACAGCGGCTGAATTTGACATTGTTATCGAACCAAAAATGAGTTTCGGAACAGGACATCATGAAACCACTCACATGATGATTCAGCATTTATTAGAAATGAATATTAAGGGATTAAAAACTTTGGATATGGGCTGCGGAACAGCAATTTTAGCCATACTTGCCGAAATGAAAGGCGCTAAACCTATAGACGCAATTGATATTGATAACTGGTGCTATTTGAATTCTATTGAAAATGCAGGTCGTAATAATTGCAAGCATATTACCGTTTTTGAAGGAGAAGCAGATTTGTTAAAAGATAAAAAATATGATTTAGTTATTGCTAATATCAACCGAAATATTTTGTTGAACGATATGCAAAGTTATGTAGATTGCCTAAACCCAAAGGGAACGCTACTTTTAAGTGGTTTTTACGAACAAGACATTCCTTTTATCGATGCTTCTTGCATCGAAAAAGGCTTAACTTATGTTAAAAAGTTCGAAAGAAATAACTGGGTTTCATTAAAATATGTAAATTAGTAGTAAGAAATTACTAAAAAATCAAAACTGTATTTTTATTTATAAACAGGTTATTTTTCTAAAAATGAGTACAAAAGAAAAAACAAGAGAGAGAATAAATCTAAAAGAATCTACTACTATAAATAATGAAATCATAATTTATAATGATGATGTAAATACTTTTGACCACGTAATAGAAACCTTAATTCGGGTTTGTCAACATACTCCAGAGCAAGCAGAACAATGCTCCTTGATTATCCATTATAATGGAAAATGTACAGTAAAAACAGGCGTTTTAGAAAAATTAAAGCCTCAATGCTCACAACTTCTCGAAGCTGGACTAAGTGCAGAAATAATTTAGATTTCATTTTTTAACTAACATAGATTTCAAAATTATGGCGGAATATGGCAAAATTTTAATAATTGCAATGCCTTTTTTTTTAGTGTTGATTGCATTAGAAAAAATTTATGGTTATTATACAGGAAATGATACTGCACCTTATATGGACACTGTTTCGAGTGTAAGTTCTGGAATGACAAATTCTGTAAAAGATGTTTTAGGAATAAGTGTTACTTTGATTTCTTATGAATGGTTAGTTTCTAAAATTGCAGTTTTTTATCTTGAACCATCTTTTTGGACCTACTTAATTGGGTTTATTGTTATTGATTTTTATGGTTATTGGACCCATAGATTGGCGCACCAAATTAATTTTTTGTGGAACCAACATGCTATTCATCATAGTAGGAGGAATTTAATCTAGCTTGCGCTTTACGCCAATCTGTCTCTAGTTTTGTTAAATTATTTACCTTTTTATTAATTCCAGCAGCTCTAATTGGCGTTCCTGCAAAAGTAATTGCAGTGATATTCCCGATCCAATTATTTATGCAGTTTTGGTATCATACGCGTCATATTAGCAAGATGGGGATTTTAGAAAAAATCCTTGTAACTCCC
>CANCPC010000132.1 GCA_947379965.1 Flavobacteriaceae bacterium
TCTACATATTTTTCTATCTTTGATTACGTTGAAAACACTACAAAAAATGAGCGATTTTTACAAAAGAATATTAGATAACAATAAAAAATGGGTTGAAGATTCATTAGCTGAAGATCCTAATTATTTTCAAGATTTAGCAAAACAACAAAAGCCCCCTTTATTGTGGATTGGTTGTTCTGACAGTCGAGTTCCTGCAAATGAAATAGTGGGAGCTAAGCCTGGTGATGTATTTGTACATAGAAATATTGCTAATATGGTGATTCATAGCGACATGAATATGTTGAGTGTTTTAGATTATGCGGTTAATGTTTTGAAAGTAAAACATGTTATTGTTTGCGGTCATTATGGTTGCGGTGGTGTTCAGGCTGCAATGAATAATCAGTCGATTGGGATAATTGATAACTGGATTCGACATATTAAGGATATATATCGTCTGCATCAATCTCGTTTGGATGCAATAGAAAATGATACAGATCGCTTTAATGCTTTTGTAGAAGTCAATGTTAAAGAACAAGTATTCGATTTGGCCAAGACTTCTATTGTGCAGTCTGCTTGGAAAAATGGACAAGATTTAACCTTGCACGGTTGGGCTTACGGTTTAAATTCTGGTTTTGTAACAGATTTAGACGTGAATATAAGTTCCGATGTAGATTTAGATGAAGTGTACCAATTGAAATTTTAATTGAACACCATATATAAAGATTTTATAACTGCTTTCGAGCAGTTTTTTTTGTCATTATTTTAAAATTAATCTTCAGTTTCAAGATTTTCATTAAATGCCGATGGTAATAATGTAGGTATAAATTTAATAAATATTGGTAGCAATAAACTTCCTCCAGGAAGTAAAAATATAGCTAATGAAGGAACTGTTTTGCAAATATCCATTAATTGTTTTCTCACTTTTTTCTTTTCTTTTTCGTCCAAATCTCTTTGAGTAGAGTAAGCCAATAATACCATTAATTCCTTGCTCTCAATAATTTCTTTTACCAAACGGTTTTTGTTACGAGTGATCAGTTTTATTACCGTTTGAGTCGTTTGGTCATAAAAATGTTTAACCGGATTGGAGTAATTAAAATAAGGGATTTCTTTTTTGAATTTAGTGATAAAACTATTTGTATCCGAGATGCTTTCGTTGATAAATGCATCCGGAACGGTCATTAATTCGGCTAATTTATGAAGAAAATAAGCTTCATTTTTTTCGATAACTCCATCACTCCATAAAGCCATTCCGGCCATGTCAATCAAATAGAATTTCTCTAATTCATTAGTAAAAAAATCTAATTTCAATTCTTCTAGATTTTGCACATTTACATTCGAAAATTTGCTGTAACGAACTGAAGCTTCAAAAAGTTTAATTAGTAAATCATCATATTTAGTTTTGGTAGATTTTGTTTTCAAAGCAAGTGAAACTATGCTTACGATGGATTCTTCTATTTTTTTTAAATATTTTTCTGGGATTTCTCCGTGAATTAAGTATTGACGAAAAGCCAAAACATCTATAAAAAGCAGCGCATTAGTTACAATATGAGAAAAGTTTTTACTTATTATATCGATATTGGTTTGAACCCTGTCATCAATAATTTTTTCTAAATTTAAAGAGGCTGAACTTTCGGGTAATACTTTTCTAAGGAAATTAAACCCTTGAGGATTCATTTCGTTATAAAAAGCGACTGTTTTTACAATGAAATCTTTTGGATTATTTTCGGGAATTGTCAATTCATAAATGCCATACAAAGTATTGAGTAAGGCAACTTTTGAAATTTCATTTTCTAACCAACCTTTGGTAACAATAGGAACTAAAGTGTCAAAAGAAACGATATGACCATAAATAAAGCCTGTTTCTCTAACTTTTTTATAAAATAAATTAGAGTCTACAGCCGCGGGAAGCAATGATTTTTTTTGCTTCAAAAAAAATTTATCTATCCAACCGGGTACTGAAGGGTTAATCATTGTTTTTATTTGAATTACAAATTTATGTTTTTTTGTCGTTTTGTATTAATTTAAAATGAAAAACCGTCTTGTCTTTAGGACAGGACGGTTTTATTAATTATTGAAGATATTTATTTGATAATTGCCGAACAGGCAACTCTAGCTCCAGCATTTCCCGAAGGTTGTGAGGTAAAATCATCAGTACCTTGGTGGACAATTAAACCTTTTCCTAGGATATTTTTTGTAGCATCTTCACAACCTATACACCATTCATCGGTTTCCATAGTAATGGATCCATTTCCTTTTTCATCAGCTATAAAATTACCAATATCACCTTTATGATATTCTCCAACACCCCATCTTCCATGTTTTTTAAAGGTTGGATTCCAATGTCCTCCCGCCGAACTTCCGTCTGCTGCTGAACAATCTGATTTTTCGTGGATATGTATTGCATGAACACCAGGTTTTAGTCCTGCTAATTTTGCAACAAAAGTTACTTTTCCGTTTTTTTCAACAAAAGTAGCTGTTCCTGAAACTGTACTATTGCTTTTTGATTCGAAAGCAATGTTTAATTTTTTAGAATCATTTGAGTTACTTTTTGTTTTACACCCAATTATAACAACTACAATTAGCATGAAAGTGAATATTATTTTTTTCATTGTTTTAGTTTTGATTATTTAATATAAAAATACTCATTAAAATAAGATTAAAAAATATATTTTTCTTAAAATCACTATTTTAAATGGAATTATTATCAAAATATTACTTTAGGATTTATATTAACACACATACACTCTTTAAAAACAAAATAATACAATAAGCAGATCTTTAGATTAACAGTACCGGTTTTCTTAAAAAGAAATAATTTATAACTAATCTTTAATTACTAGAAACAATATTGATTTTCTGCTACTAATTTTGTGGTAATCATTTCTCTTAATCCAATGATGTTGGGCATATTGGTGTATTTTGTAAAACGTCGCAATCCCATTAACATCATGCGTTGTTCATCGCCTTCGGCAAATGAAATAACACTTTCTTTTCCTTTTTGAGTCACAATATCCACGGCTTGGTATAAGTACAATTTAGCCATTGCAATTTGCTCTTTTACTTTTTCTTCGCCTTCCTTTTTTGCCAATTTTTCGGTTCTAAGAAGCGTGCTTTCCGCCATATAAATTTCGATTAAAATATCGGCGGCAGCCATCAATAATTGTTGGTGCGCCTCTAAATCAGGACCATATTTTTGAACAGCACCACCCGCAACCATTAAAAATGCTTTTTTCAATTTGCCAATCATCTCTTTTTCTTCAGCAAATAATTCGGAATAATCAGGCGTATCGAAAGAGGGAATTCCCATTAATTCTTCTTGCACTTTTGTGGCAGGACCTATTAAATCAACGTGACCTTTGAATGCTTTTTTAATCAACATTCCTACCGAAAGCATTCTGTTAATTTCATTTGTACCTTCATAAATGCGTGCAATTCTAGCATCACGCCAAGCACTTTCCATTGGCGTATCTTCGGAAAATCCCATTCCACCGAAAATTTGAATTCCTTCATCGGCACAATTTTGAATATCTTCAGAAACAGCCACCTTCAAGATAGAACATTCTATAGCAAATTCTTCAACACCTTTTAGCTCCGCTTCTTGATGGGATGTTCCTTCGGCTTCGCGAGCCAATATTCGATCTTCAATATCTTTGGCAGCTCTGTAAGTCGCACTTTCGCCTGCGTAACAAGAAGTTGCCATTCCGGCTAGTTTTAGACGAATAGCACCAAATTGAGAAATTGAAGTATTAAACTGAACTCTTTCATTAGCGTATTTTGTCGCGTTTGTTGTAACTCGGCGTTGGGCGTCAAGGCAAGCTGCGGCTAATTTTATACGTCCAACATTCAAAGCATTCATGGCTATTTTGAATCCATTTCCTCTTTCGGAAAGCATATTTTCAACTGGAACTTTTGTCTCTGCAAAGAAAACCTGACGCGTAGAAGAAGCACGAATTCCTAATTTATGTTCTTCTTCGCCCATTGAAATTCCGTTACTTGGATCATTTTCGACAATGAAACCAGTAATATTTTTATCATTTTCAATACGTGCAAAAACAATGAATAATGAGCAAAAACCTGCGTTAGAAATCCACATTTTTCCTCCTGTAATTTTATAGTGCGTTCCATCTTCGGATAAAACTGCTTTTGTTTTTCCTGAATTCGCATCCGATCCTGCGCCTGGTTCCGTCAAGCAATAAGCTCCAAACCATTCACCAGAAGCCAATTTCGGTACGTACTTTTGTTTTTGTTCTTCGGTTCCATACAAAGTTATTGGCATCGTTCCAATTCCGGTATGCGCTCCAAAAGCGGTCGAAAACGAACCTGTTGCTCCCGAAATATAATCGCAAACCAAAACCGTATTTACAAATCCCATTCCCATTCCGCCATAAGTTTCAGGAACGGCAACGCTTAGAAAACCTAAATCACCGGCTTTCTTCATGGTTTCTTCGGTAAGAGCGTACTCCTTTTTCTCAAAACGGTCTTTGTTTGGCCAAATTTCTTTGTCCACAAACTCCTTAACCGAGTCGCGCATCATTAATTGCTCTTCGTTAAAATCTTCGGGTGTGAAGATATCTTCGCATTTCGTTTCTTTTACGATGAATTGACCACCTCTTGTTTTAATATCCATGATTATGTTGTTTTTTTAGAGAAAAGATGAAAGAATCAAGATGAAAGATTTGAAAAAAATTAGATTTAAGAGGAAAAATTTTAAAAAAAAACACATTCTAGTTCCTCAATTCTATTTTCTAA
>CANCPC010000133.1 GCA_947379965.1 Flavobacteriaceae bacterium
GTAATTGCATCATTATGACCAAAAAGAATAACACTATCGTAAACATTACTAAATGATTTGATCTCGGTTTCTAATTGATTTTCATCAAAAGTATATAGTTTTTCTTTAAATAAGATACTTTCTATTGGATATAAAATATTTTGAGCAAAAATTATTGCTGTTTCAGCAGCTCGTTTTGCAACGCTGCTGAAAATGATAAATGCAAAAGGAAGAAAAGGGATACAATTTATAGCAACCTTATGTGCTGCTTTTATTCCTTTTCTTTCTAGACGTCTATCAATATCATTTAATGGAGCTTCCCAGCTGGATTTTCCATGTCGAATTAAAATTAGATTTTTCATATTTGGGAATAAATTTAATGTATAATATTTTCGAATGTCATCCGTTTTTGAATTTTCAAATTAAAAAATATTTTTTATAAAAATAGAATATCATCCTAAATTATATCAATTGTTTTAAAATAAAAAACACACTTTTTATTTTATTAAATTATTTTTTTATGATAAAATATTTTTCACAATATGATTTTCATAAAATATATTTCAAAAATTTGTAGCGCTAATCTTATTTTAATTAAAAATATTGCATTTAAACGGCGTTTATTTGCACTTTATCGGTGTTTTTTTTAATTCGTATTTAAATTTGATTTAAATTTGATTTAAATTTGAAGAAAAATAAAGTATGTGATGGGTTTTAAAAAGGTCAAAAAAGTTAAAAAAACAACATTTAATCGATAATTACTGCTTTTAAAAGAGAAAATGAGCTACTCGGAAGGATTATATATAATTTAGCAGATTTAAATTTTTAAATTAAACTACTTTATGATATTGTAAAAGAAATAGATAAAAATATAATAAGTTAATACAATGAAAAACATGCCCCTGAATCTAATTGTTAACCTACAAAACAAATTTACTTCAAATCAAAAAACTGCTTTTTTAATTTCAAAAAGAGTAGGTTTAATAGTGGTATTCACTATTTTAAGTATTCCTGTTTTTGGACAAACTACTATTTCTAGTTCTACCAAACCAATTATGGAGGTAAATACTTATATCTCTTCATTAAAAACAATGGAGTTTAATGCTACAACTTCATTTTCGAATGCTGAAAATTTATTGGATTTGTTAAATAAAATTCAGCCTTCTACCTATTTTTATTCTGGTGTGGAAAAAACATATGGAGATAAGCCAAGGAATTTATATACGGATAATGCTTCATTAAGCGTAATTCCAAATTCCAATTTGATTAAAAACGATATTGAAATTGCGATTATTAAAATTAGCAATAGTAATTTAAGTCCTACTATTGATTTATCTGTCTTCTCAAGTTTTGCAAAATTAAAATACATCTACCTACAATCAAATAATTCTATTACAGATCAAGATATTTCCAAAATGATTATTAATTATGATGAGCGATTCAACATTTTTTACAAAGTCGATAAAGGAGAATAATTAACACCCCAAATGTTAAAAAATTAATTATGAAAAATCACTACATTAACCTAAAAATAAAATACCCTCTTTATTTAATCGTATTTATTGTTTCTCTAATAGGAGTTTCATTCAATGCTGATGCGCAGGTAAGAAAATCATTTACTCAAAGGACTTCAAATTATACACCCACAAAAAAAATATATAATGTGCAAGGTGACTTTGCCATGATGGGAAACACTAATTTAACCCTTCAATCTTATTCACCTACTATAGGTAATAATAGTCAAACCATGCAATATGTTGATGTTGATAATGATCCTAACACTTTTAATTCATCTTCTGCAACATTGGCATTATCTACAGAAAACGGAGCATCTCCTGATTGTTCCAAAATAATATATGCAGGATTATATTGGACGGGTGCTGCATCTGCAAATAGTACTTTTAATGTTTCGAAACAAATTTTAAACGGAACAACCACTATCACAAACCAAGCCTTTAACGTAGGGGATATGAACAATATCCCAAATACTAATTACTCTTTAGCAATAACAAAAAATACTGTTCAAACCGGAAGTGGTGGAAGTAAAGTAACAACATACTACCCTAATTATACTTTTTCATATGGTTCAAATTCTTATGTTTTTAGTTTTACCTCTACGGCAGTTTCACTTTCTGTAAACGGAGGAACTGCTACGAATTATCCTGTAACAATTACTACATCTGGATCAACAGCAACAGCTACACTTAAAACACCTTATATTATTACTGATGGTAGTGTCAGCATAACAATTAATACCTTAATTAGAAGTACTGCTACAAATTTAAGTACTTCAAATATCCAAAGTTCATCTACAGCTAGTGGAACAGTATCTGGAACAACAAACTCCTATTCCACAATAACTAAAACTTTTGATAAAAGAAAAATTTCATTAAAAGGACCTAATGCAAGTTCTTACACTCAATTTACTGCTGCTTCAAGTGATATTTATTTTCCTTTAAGCGGTGTAGATGACAATATATTTTCTGCTTATGTAGAAGTAACTGATTATGTTAAAGCTAATGGAATTGGGGCGTATTTTGCAGCTGATATTGCCTTGATTGAAGGAAATCCAGGAGGAACCGGAACTTCGGGTGGTTGGGGGATGATTGTAGTTTATGAAAATTCCAAAATGAAATATCGCGACGTAACTATTTTTGATGGTTATGCTTACGTAAAATCTACTAATACTTCCGCAGTTACATTACCAGTTTCTGGATTTAACGCTGTACAAAAAGGAGATGTAGGAATAAAATTGGGCGTTATGGCCAGCGAAGGTGACATAGATTTAACTGGAGATTATTTTAAACTCCAACAACTTAACACTAATAATTATACGAGTTTAAGTCATTCAAATGATCCAACTACGGCAACTAACTTTTTTAACTCTACAATAAATAGTAGTAGTGGCGCGAGAAATCCTAGTTTAGTTAACAATACAGGTATTGATATCAATATGTTTACAGTTCCTAATACAGGAAATACCTTAATTGGTAATAATCAGACGTCAACTAATTTTCAGTATGGAACAAGCGGTGATACCTATTCTATTTTTGCAATTGCAATGGCTATTGATGCTTATATTCCGATTGTTGATGGGGTAATTTCACCTTTAACAGTTAATGGTAGTTCTGTAAATGGTTCAATAACAACCTTACCAGGTGATATTTTAAATGTTAAAATAGATGTAACTAATAAAGGAACCGAAGCTGTAAAAAATACAAAATTTGTAATTCCTATCCCTTACACTGCTGATTATGTAGACGGAAGTTTAGTTAAAACGATTAATTTCTCTCCTGTACCTTCGCCAAATAACTATTATTTTGATCCTACTTTAGGGCCAAAAGGTTCAATAGTATTTGATTTAGGAACGTTACCATTACCTGCAAATATAAATACAGTTTTAGCCAATTTTTCTTTCAAAGTAAAAATAACCACGGATTGTTCTATATTAAAAAACACATTATGTAATCAGAACACCTCTATATCAGGACTTATTAGTGGTACAGGGGCAATTACTGGAATTAGTTTTAACAACAAACCTTTATATATTGGATACACATCAATAGGAAATTGCGGAGGTGAACCAATTTTAAACCCCTTGGTTGCTTCGATCAATTCAACTAATTATGTAAATAATAATTGCTCGAACACTACAAATAGAGAATTTGTTTACTGTACATCGAATCCGACAATTCCAATAACAGCTATTAGCGATGGGTTACCTTCTGGATCCTTATTTTATAATGAATATCCAGTAACCAATTCAAGTATACAATATAATATTTCAAATCCATTTCCTGCAACATCTGGATCTGTAAATTATTATGCTGTTCCTCCAGGAGCAAGTGACGGGTGTTACTTCCCTTTTAAAATTACTGTAACAAATGTAGCTACATCTCCATCAACAAATCAAACAATCGAATATTGTCAAGGAGCAACAGCGTCACCATTAACTGCTACTGCATCTAATCCTGCTTATTCGTTATATTATTTTACTTCAGATACAGGAACACCTCAATTATCATTGACACCATCAACAGAAACTTCAGGAACTACAACTTATTATGTAGCAGAAGCTGCTTCAGGTTCATGTATTGGACCTAAAAAATCTATTGTTGTTATAGTTAATGAAAGGCCTACTATTAGCTTACAAACTAAAACAGATGTTTTATGTAATGGATCATCTACAGGTACAATTTCAACAACTACTGTCGGAGGTATTGCTCCTTATAGTTTTGTATGGACAAAAGATGGAAATCCATATAATGCAACAACTCAAAATATAAACAATCTTGGATCTGGAGTTTATGAAATAACCGTTTCTGATAGTAAAGGATGCTCATCTAAACTTTCTACAACAATAAATCAACCATCAGCGATTAGTTTCTTAGCAACACCAATACAAATTGCTTGTAATGGAGGAAAAGGAAGTGTTACGTTGACATCAAGTGGAGGAAAAGGAACATTAACTTATACAGGTGATTCAACTACAAATCTTTCTGCTGGAACTTATAATTATACAGTAACCGATGCTAATGGATGTTCTGCAAATGCTCAAATTATTATAAATTCTGCGCCTGATAAACCAAATAAAATTTCTACTCCTGTAACAATTTGCTCTGGTGAAAGTTATACTTGGAATAATACAAACTACAATGTTGGTGGAACTTATTCTAAAACTAATGACGGTTGTACTGCTGATCAAGAATTAGTATTGAC
>CANCPC010000134.1 GCA_947379965.1 Flavobacteriaceae bacterium
CAATATAATCGAATCCAGAAAAGTTTTTTACAAAATTAGCATCACATCCTTTGCTTATGCTAGCGAAACCGCTATTTGCCATTGGCTGTCCGCAACAGGTTTGTTCCAAAGGAAAAGAGACTTCGCAACCTAACTTTTCAAGTAATTGCAAACTCGCGATACCCACATTGGGGTAAAATTGATCAATATAACACGGTATGAATAAGGCTATTTTCACTAATTATTTAATTTGATAAAACCTCCGTCAATAGGATAATCGCAACCCGTTATAAAGCCAGATTCATCACTACATAAAAATAAAGCTAATGCAGCAACTTCTTCGGGTTTTCCCATACGACCAATTGGTTGTGATTTAGATAATTTTTCGAACATTTCGGCTTCTTGACCGGCATAATTCTTAGCAATAAATCCATCAACAAATGGAGTATGAACCCGTGCTGGGGAAATAGAATTACAGCGAATATTTTCGGCCATATAATCTCTAGCAACCGATAATGTCATAGCCATTACTGCGCCTTTTGCTGTAGAATAAGCAAAACGGTCAGGTATACCAACCCAAGCAGCAATAGAAGCCATGTTTAGAATAACACCACCGTTTGATTTTCGAAATTGCGGAATGGCAGCAAATAAACAATTATAAACTCCTTTCACATTCACGCTCATAATACGATCAAAATCAGCTTCTGGAGTTGTATCTACTTTGCCTACATGAGCAATTCCTGCGTTATTCACTAATATATCGATTGCCCCTATTTTTGAAAAAGCTGCAATAACTTGTTCATGATTTGACACATTGCATGCATGCGAGACAACATTACCTCCCATTGCTTTAATTTCAATAACTGCATCTTGAGCACTTTCTTCTGTTAATTCAAGGATATGTACTTCGGCTCCTTGTTTAGCAAATAAAACCGAAATGGCTTTTCCTATTCCGCTACCCCCACCTGTAATTATTGCTTTTTTATTTTTTAATGAGAACATTTTTTTAGTTTTAAATTTGAAATTTTATATATCACTATTTTATTTAAAGGGAAACTCCACGTTTCCAAGGAATGAAATCATCCTGATTCAATAGAACTGCCTTAGGAATTATCTCGCCACTAGCCGCTTTAATACAATAATCTAAAATGGCTTCTCCCATTTCTTCAATCGTTTTCTCTCCACTAATTACAGGCCCACAATCAATATCAATAATATCTTTCATTTTTGTGGCCAATGTGGAATTAGTGGCTACCTTAATTACTGGACAAACTGGATTACCTGTTGGCGTTCCTAAACCTGTGGTGAATAAAATTAAGGTTGCGCCAGATGCTGCTTTACCAGTTGTAGCTTCAACATCATTTCCTGGTGTACATACTAAATTTAAACCAGCTTTTGTAGCGGGTTCGGTGTAATCTAAAACATCAACAACAGGGGCCGTTCCTCCTTTTTTAGCAGCACCTGCACTCTTGATTGCATCCGTAATTAATCCGTCTTTAATATTACCAGGAGAAGGATTCATATGAAATCCAGAACCTACTTTATGTGCTAATTCATCATAAGAGCGCATTAAATTAATAAATTTATTGGCAGATTCTTCTGTTTGGCAGCGATCAATTAAGTTTTGTTCAACACCACATAACTCAGGAAATTCTGCTAATAAAACTTTTGCACCTAAAGCAACTAATAAATCTGCAGTATTACCAACTGCTGGATTAGCGGATACACCACTAAAGCCATCGCTTCCTCCACATTTTACTCCCACGCATAATTCGCTTAAAGGGGCTGGAGTTCTTTCTAATTTATTAATTTCAATTAAACCTTCAAAAGTTTTTTTGATTGCTTGAGCTACCAATTGCTCTTCGCTTTGCGCATTTTGTTGTTCAAATATATAAATAGGTTTATCAAAAGAAGGGTTTTGTTTTTTGACATCATCCATAAAATTATGTACCTGTAAATGCTGACAACCCAGACTCAAAAGGGTAACCCCAGCTACGTTTGGATGATTTGCATAAGATGCTAATAGTGCACTTAACGATTCTGAATCTTGTCGAGTTCCACCACATCCTCCTTGATGATTAAGAAATTTTATACCATCAACATTTTTAAATATTCGATTAACATTCGATGTTGGCATTAAATCCATATCCAACTTTTCTATGTCAAATCCTTTTTTATAAGCTTCTAATAATTGGTGAGTATAATGAGTATACTTATCACTTACCGAATAGCCCAACTCGTTATGTAAGGCTTCTTTTATAACATCAAGATTACGATTTTCGCAAAATACAGTTGGTACAAATAGCCAATAATTAGCAGTCCCGGTTCGTCCATCTTTTCTTTTGAAACCATTAAAAGTGCTGTCCTTGTACTTGGTAACATCAGGGGCTTGCCATTGATAATCTACCTTGCGATAAGCATAAGGCTCTGCCGCATGTTTCAAATTCTCGGTTGTCATTAAGCTACCTTTGGCAACATTATTTTGAGTTTTACCCACTAAAACACCATACATAATAATTTCATCACCGGCTAAATGATCGGCCATATAAAATTTATGCTTGGCTTTAATAGTTTCTTGTATAACATAAGATTCGTTATTAAAAACAACTATTTTTCCTTTCTCTAAATCTGTCAATGCAACCAATACGTTATCTTTTGGGTGCATTATGGCAACTAATTTTTTTACTGAATTTTCTAACATAATGATAAATAGATTTATGCGTTTTGAGTTTTGTTACCATTCATTGCAAATAATAGTATTACAGCAAAACAGACTAATGGAACTATATATCCATTTTGAATATTGCCGGTTTTGTCGGAAATCACCCCTAATATAGGAGGCAATAGTGCTCCTCCTACAATTGACATTACAATTAAGGAAGAGCCTATTTTAGTATTATTTCCTAATCCACTAATACCCATAGAAAAAATGGTAGGAAACATAATACTCATAAAAAAAGCAATCGCTATCAAAGTATATACTACAGTAATTCCGGTTCCAGTAATGGCTAAAATTGACAATAGAATAGATATAATAGCATAAATAATTAATAATTTTCTTGGTTGAATATATTGCATTAGAAAAGTACCAACGAATCGACCTAACATAAATGCCAAGCCATAAAAACCTAAATATTTTGCAGCACTACCCTCTTCAAGACCTGCTGTAGTAGTGGCCATTTTTATAAAAAAACTTCCTACACAAACTTGAGCACCTACATAAAAAAACTGTGCCAAAATTCCCCATCTTAACTGGATAGATTTTAATGCTGATTTAAAACTAGTACCTTCACCCTCTTTACTATCTTCTTCTTTTACATCAGGCATATTGGTAAAATAAAAAATTACAGCTACTACTAAAATTATTAAACCCAAAGTTAGATATGGCAACTTTACACTTGCCGCTTCGCTCAATAAATAGGAGTGCAAATCGGTTGGAGACATTGCCTCCATTTCTGTTTTTGTCAAGTTTTTTCCCGATAATATCATTGGACCAATATACGAGGGAGCTATAAATGCTGCTAATCCATTAAAAGATTGCGAAAGATTTAATCTATTGGTGGCGGTTTCTGATGGTCCTAGAATAGTGATGTAAGGATTAGCTGAAGTTTCTAGAAATGTTAAGCCACAGGCAATTATAAATAAAGCGCCAAGAAAATATATATACTGCAATGAATTTGCTGCAGGTACAAATAGGATACATCCAAATCCAAAGAGAATTAATCCGATCATAATTCCTGATTTATATCCATATTTTCGCATGATAAATCCTGCAGGTAAAGCCATAATAAAATAAGCTATGAAAACAGAGGAATCAATCAAAGAGGATTGAAAATCGGAAAGATTGAAAGCTTTTCGCAAATGAGGAATCAAAATAGGATCTAAGTTGTGAACAAATCCCCAGAAAAAAAACAAACTTGTTACCAATATAAATGGAAACAACCAATTTTTATTTTTGTCAGTTTTTTGATTTTTTTGAACAGTTGAGCTTGAAATTATTGCCATAAATTTAGATTTGTTTGTTTGTTTAATAAATAATTTTTTTTGTTACTATTTTATTTTCTATCGTAGTAATATTTATAATTAAGATTTGTTGAGTTTCACTCAAGTTTTTGATAAAGGTTGTATTTGCATTTATATCTTTTTGTTCTATTATTAATCTTCCTAGAACATCATATATCTTTACGTTTTTAATTAAAGTATTTTCCGAATTAATATTTAAAACATTTCGTTGTTTGGTAACTGAAATAGAATTTTCGTCAAATGTTTCACTATTAAGATTAACATTTGAAGCAACAACCTCTTCAGAAGAAGCACTTTCAACTGCTGATTTAGTAGCTGTTACTACATAATAATTTAATTTATTAGACACCGTATCTGTATATTGTGTAGCGGAAATAGTAGCAACATTTGTATAGGGCCCTCCAGGAACTAATGCACGTTTTAATTTATAAGATGTGGCGCCAGTTACTGATTTCCATGATAATTTAACTGATGTATCTATAAATGAGTCCACTTTTAAATTACTTGGAAAAGATAATGAAGCATTAAATAAATCTTCGTATTGATTCATTCCAGAAATATGATCATCGGCTTTATCACTGTTAATAATCATAATATGTCCATATGCCGGAATAGATGTATACGGTATTGTTCCTATTCCACCTGAAACCGTGAGATTATTCAAAGTAGTTTCATCCCAACTTTTCAAC
>CANCPC010000135.1 GCA_947379965.1 Flavobacteriaceae bacterium
TTGTATCGACAGCCAATCCAAAAATGTACACCGATATTTTTATTCCAAAAGATAAATTAGGAGAAGCGGAGCAAGGTGATGTCGTTTTGGTTCATATTGAAGATTGGCCAAAAAGAGCCGATAGTCCTTTTGGAACTGTTGTTAAAGTACTTGGAAAACCTGGAGAACACGATACCGAAATTCATGCTATTTTAGCTGAATATGGTTTACCTGCTGAATTTCCGGTAGAAGTAGAGGTTTATGCTCAAAAAATTGATACTACAATCAATGAAACTGAGATAAAAAAACGTCGTGATATGCGGGATACTTTAACTTTTACCATTGATCCAAAAGATGCAAAAGATTTTGATGATGCTTTATCTTTCAAAAAATTAGAAAATGGAAATTATGAAATTGGTGTTCATATTGCCGATGTTTCATATTATTTAGAAGAAGGAACAATCCTTGATGATGAAGCATATCAAAGAGCTACTTCAGTATATTTAGTAGATAGAGTAGTACCCATGTTACCCGAAGTTTTATCTAATTTTGCTTGTTCATTACGACCAAGAGAAGAAAAATATACTTTTTCTGCAATATTCGAAATCACCGAGAAAACACAAGTGGTAAATCAATGGTTTGGTAGAACTGTGATTTTTTCAGATCAACGATTTTCATATGAAGAAACGCAGCATATCATAGAAACTAAAGGAGATATAATTCCAGACGAAATTTCTATTACTGGAGAATCGTTTCAAATATCGGAAGAAATAGTCAATGCAACTTTGAAATTAGATCAATTAGCGAAGATTTTCCGAAGAGATAGAATGAATAATGGTGCTATTTCTTTTGATAAAGTTGAAGTAAAATTCAATTTAGATAATGAAGGAGAACCAGAAGGTGTTTATTTTAAAATATCAAAAGATGCGAATCATTTGATTGAAGAATTCATGCTTTTGGCCAATAAAAAAGTGGCAGAATATATTGGTAAACAGAAGAAAACATTTATTTATCGTATTCACGATGAGCCAAATGTGGATAAACTAATTGCCATGCAAACTGTAATTGCTAAATTTGGTTATAAAATAGATTTTAGAGATAAAGGAGATATTTCAAAATCATTAAATAAGTTAATGGCAGATGTTAATGGTAAAAAAGAGCAGAATTTAATTGATACTCTTGCCATTAGAACCATGAGTAAAGCTAAATATTCAACAGATAATATTGGACATTACGGATTAGCATTTGATTATTACAGTCATTTTACCTCACCAATTCGTCGTTATCCTGATGTTATGGTGCATCGATTATTACAATATTATCTTGATGGAGGAAAATCGGTTGATGAAGAAACATATGAAGTAAAATGTTTGCATTCTTCTACAATGGAAGGTTTGGCAACAAATGCGGAACGTGATTCTATCAAATATATGCAAGTAAAATACATGCAGAATCACAACGATCATGAGTTTTTAGGTGTAATTTCTGGTGTGACGGAATGGGGAATTTTTGTTGAAATTATTGAAAATAAATGCGAAGGAATGGTTCGAATTAGAGAGATAAAAGATGATTATTATACTTTCGACGAAAAACAATATGCCTTGGTTGGCGCAACAACAAAAGCTTTATTACAATTAGGTGATGAAATTTACGTTAAAGTAAAAAATGCAGATCTAGTAAAAAAACAATTGGATTTTAATTTTATTAGAAGAAACTAAAAAATTTAAAAAATGAAAAAAGTATTAATTTTAGCACTTGTAGTAGTATCTCAAATAACAATTGCTCAAGTAACAAGAGATTTAGGAGATTTTAACTCTATTAAAGTGTTTGATCAACTCAAAGTGAGCTTAATTCAAGCTAATGAAAACAAAATAATTATCACCGGAAATAGAGAAAAAGATGTAGAAGTAGTTACTAAAAATGGCGAATTAAAAATAAGGATGCCATTTCCAAAATTATTATCAGGAAATGAAATTTCTATAAATTTATATTTTAAAAAAATTGAAAGTATTGCAACATACGAAGGAAGTAACGTTTCAAACGAAACAACTTTTAAGCAAACAGCAATTGATTTAGAAGCTAGTGAAGGATCACATATAAATATAGATTTAGATGTAGAAAAAGCAAACGTAAGGGTAGTTTCAGGGGGTATAATTGATTTATCAGGTAAAGCTAACAATCAGAATTGTGCGATTGCTACAGGAGGTATTTACAATGGTAAAGAATTGCACACCTCACAAACAGAAATAACTGTTTCTGCAGGAGGAGAAGCTGAAATTTACGCTACTTTATTGGCCGATGCAAAAGTAAAAGCTGGAGGTTCTATTTCGATTTATGGGAAACCAAAACAGATTAATCAAAAGACAATTTTAGGAGGAACAATTAAAGAAATAAAATAAAATTAAGTATTTCTATTATTAATAAAATTAAATTTTAATGATAAACGATATTTTATCAGGAATTCCATGGGGAATTTTTTTAAGTTTCATGATAGGACCTGTTTTTTTTATATTGCTAGAGACTAGTATTATAAAAGGATTCAGAGCTGCTTTAGTATTTGATTTAGGTGTTGTTTTAGGTGACATAATTTTTATTGCAATTGCTTATTTAGGAAGTTATAGATTGATTCAAAGTTTAAAAGACAATGCAGCTCTTTTTATGTTTGGTGGAATACTAATGCTAGTTTACGGTATTATTTCTTATGTAAGTTTAAGAAAGGAACAAAAAATAGATACAGATAGTATTGATAATGAAATTATTAAAAAAAATTATTGGAGTCTATTTATAAAAGGCTTTTTCTTAAACATTATAAATATAGGCGTTCTTGGTTTTTGGTTGGCTATAATCATTTCGATTGGACCAAAATTAGATATGCAGACATCGAGAATGTTAACTTTTTTCATAACTGTAATTTCAACTTATTTACTTGTAGATTGTGTTAAAATAGTATTAGCAAAACAGTTAAAAACGTCGCTAACACCAACTAATATTCTTAAAATCAAAAAAGTTATCAGTATTGTTTTAATGATTTTTGGTGTTGTATTAATAACTCAAGGTTGGTTTCCAAATGAAAAAGAGAAGATAAAAGATGTGTTGGAAAGGATTGATAAGTAGGTTTTTATAAAATAATTTAATAATTTAAATAATGGAAAAAGTAATGCAAAGAATATCTCTTTTGTTAATTATATTATTTATATTTTATGGTTGTGCAGGAACTATAAATACAGTAAAATCTTCAGAACAAAATACTAAAAATTATAAAAAAGCTTATATAATTTCTACCGATAATTCTCAATATATTCAATTCAAATTTGGTATTATTACTCCTTTCGCTTACATAATACCTTCGGATGACCCATCTGTAAAACATGATGTAATTGGAACTACAGCTGAAGTAATTAAAAAAGAGCTTGAAAAGAATGGGATTATAGCTGAAATAGGCAAAAATGAAGATACACCTGAAGGTTTTGATTTAATTGTTCAATATTATGATACTTGGAGATGGGATTTTAAAAAAATACTTGATAAGCTAGAAATTGTTTTTATAACTCCAGAGGGTAATAAAGTAATTGCAAAATCAACTTATAACATATATAAAAATAAGGAACTACATAACTTTCCAACTCCTGAAAAAGAAGTGCCACAAATGATAAAAGAATTACTCTCAAAATAAAAAATAGACTCTTTTCAGTATTTTTTTCAGCCACATCGTCCGGATTCGATCGATAACTTTACCTAATTTTTCTAAAAAATTAAACATAAAAAACCTCCAAATTGCTTTGAAGGTTTCAGTCGCATCGTCCGGATTCGATCGATAACTTTACCTAATTTTTCTAAAAAATTAAACATAAAAAAACCTCAAAATTGCTTTGAAGGTTTCAGCCGCATCGTCCGGATTCGAACTATAACTTTACCTAATTTTTCTTAAAAATTTAAACAAAAAAAAGAGACACATTTCTGTATCTCTTTTAGAGGCATCGTCCGGATTCGAACCGGAGTAGGAGCTTTTGCAGAGCCCAGCCTAGCCGCTCGGCCACGACGCCATTATTGAACGGATGGCAAAAGTAACTAAAAACTTTAAAGTTTAAAAGCCATCAGCGACAAAGTTTTAAAATTTTTAATTTTTAATTCGAAATTTTTAATTTTCCTTATTTTCTCGATTCTTCCATTTCGATTGTAACCGCTTCAACATCACCGCCAATAGGAGGATTTATTTTTGAAACTCCTAGTTTTATTGCCGAAACTGCTTTACTTTCTTCAAAAATTCTAATGATAATTCTTTGGGCTACATGTTCTAATAAATTGGATCTTATGGCCATTTCTTCAACAACAATGGTATTCAAAAGCACATAATCTACCGTATCATTCAAATCATCGGAGATAGAAGATTGCTTCAAATTCGTCTTAACTTCTAAATCTACTGAATAATCAGAACCAATTTTTCCTTCCTCAATCAAACAACCATGATAAGAATAAGTTCGAATATTTTTTAGTTTTATTGTGCCCATTTTTTATTTAATTTTAGTTGAAAAAGGTAATAAATAGTTGTTAATTATTGCTTCGATGTAAACAATTTTTCTTTCTTCATCAACTTTAAAAAACACTTTATAAGGAAATTTTTGAACAGATATTTTTCTTATTTTATTAAAATCTGTTTGATAAAAAGGATTTATTTTTAAAGATTCAATTACATTTC
>CANCPC010000136.1 GCA_947379965.1 Flavobacteriaceae bacterium
AACAAAAGTAACGCTGAAATAAAAATTACACTACTTAAAAATAGATTTATTCGTATTTTTCTAACAATTACTAATGCTAATAAGAAGCCTAAAATAAATTCAATATTATAAGTCGAAAATAGATTTCTAAGAAATGGATTTTTCAAAAATTGTAATGATGATAATAGTGAATAGTTAAATAGAATTATACATGTAAACCATACCATTACAAACCAATTCCAAGCTTTTTTTGAAAAAAAAGAGATGCTAAAAAAAAGATAAAAACAAATTTCAAAAGAAAGTGTCCAAGCTACTGATAACGCTGGATTTCCATCTGGAATTAACGTCAATGAAGTTAATAAACTAATCGCTCTATTGCCGTTTGAAAATCCAGGTAAAAGTGTATAAACAACCAACATAAAAATTCCAATTGGTAGGTAAGGAACATATATTCGGATGAGTCTATTTTTGACATAATTACTAAAAGAATTGGGTTCATTATATTTGTAATAGGCAGAATACGTTATTATAAATCCTGACAATACAAAAAAGAAATCAACTCCAAACTTTCCTACTGAACCCACAAAATCAATAAAAGGGTAGTGAATTTTATGATAGTAGCGGAGTGAATTTATACTATGGTGTAACACCACCATCAGGGCTGCAATACCTCTAAACACTTGTAATATATCTAGATATTGACTTTTAGAATTAGGATTCATTTGCTAATATTGCTAATAATATAGCCTGTTTTTTTTGAATGCTATATTCTGATTCTACTTTAATTCTACCTTTCTTTCCCATCGATTCTCGCAAAGCTTCTTTTTCAATTAATTGGGTTAATCTCTCCAACCATTGTTCTTCTGTTTGAACCAAAAATCCGTTTATTCCTTCCACCACAACTTCATTATTCATACCAACTGCCGATGCAACTACAGGAACTCCGCAACCCATATATTGAATTAATTTATAGGAGCATTTTCCTAATTCCCAAGGGGTATTTTCGAGTGGCATGATTCCTATGTCAAATTTAGAAATCAAATTTACTTCATTTTCTTCAGACCATTCCAAGTATTTCATGTTAGGACCCAACCCTATATTTTCTTTTGAACCTACAATATGTAATTCGACATTTTTATTTTGAAGTATTTTGGAAAAAATATTTTTACAGTTTTTGATATATTTGAAGGTGGATGGGGAACCTATCCAACCAATTATAATTTTTGAACTCGTATGTTTTTTTTTTGTTTTATACAAATCTACATCAATTACAGTTGGGAGTAGTACTATTTTAATCGCGCCAGATTTTTCAGCTCTTTCAGCTAAATAACTATTTCCTGCTATAACGCAACTGCTATATTTCATAACATTGTTTATCTTACTTCCGAACAAGAAACGTATCATTTTCGAATTACTTAAATCGTAATTATGAAAGATAGCATCGTCATAATCGACGAAATATTTCACATTTAATTTGTGTAATAAAAATTCGAACCAACTAAAAAAATAGGGAAACAATTCTTTCTCGATAACAATAGTATCATATTTAAAAACTGAAAACAATTTGAAAAATCGTTTTATATAAAAAGATACAAGTTTAAATTTTGAAATTGATTTTCCAGCATACAGATTATTTAAATACTCTTCATCAAAAAAAGGACTGACAGTCACCGAGATTCCATTTTCTTCCAAAAAAGGAAAATATTGATAGCTTCGTAACCGGCTACTTGCGCCATTACGACTGTATTTTGTTAAATAGAGTACTTTTATTTTCAATTTTGAACGAAATTTATATAGGATTTTTATACTACAAATAGTTATGTATTACTTTTTCGTATAAATTAAAAATGAAATCATCAGAATATAAGTCACCACTATTTTTTGAAATTACTTCATTCGAAAGAGTTACTTTTTGATTTAAGGAACATAACATTACTTTGGCTAAAGCCTCAGAGTTTTTATACTCACACAGCCATCCATTAACGCCATTAGTTATAACCTCAGCATTTCCTCCGGGACAATCCGTTGCAATTACAGGTTTTCCTAGACATAAGGATTCTATAATAACATTTGAAAAACCCTCATAAAGAGAAGATGAAACCAAATAGTTTGAGTTGATTATATAGGAGTAAGGATTGGCTTTATGTCCTAATAAAAAGACATTTTTTTCTAAACCCAATTTGTGAATTAATGCCTCTAATTTTTCGAATAAATTCCCTTGTCCTAAGATTGCTAATGAAAAATTCGATGTTTTCTTTATTAATATTGAACAAGCATTAATAAGATTTTCGTAATCTTTTTGAGGGTTTAGCCTTCCCACAGCAACAAACGTATATTTCTTGGAAATTTCCTCTTGAGATAATTTTATTATATGGTTAATCTTTACAGGATTGTATATCACCGAATAGTTTTTCGGTGTATAATTAGTCTGTTCCATATAATCTTTTGCCATATAGTGGCATTGAAAAATAACATGGTTAGACCTTTTTGCAATTATTTTATTGGCAAAAATGTAGAAAAACCTTTTTAAAGGATTGGTAAACAATAACTTTTCTGCTCCAATTGTATTTCCTATTCTATTTATAAAAATTGTTTTCTTTGACACCAGAGGCCTTGCTAAACTGGTGGTTAAACTCGCTCCTAAACTCGCGAAAACTATTTTGGGATGTTGCTTCTTGCAAAATGAAACAAATTTTAAAACCGATTTGGAAGCACCTGTAGTTCCCAATTCGAATATTTTTATGGAAGAGGGTACTTCATTTACTAATGGCCCTTGTTTTTTGAATAATAGTAAAACGATCTCTTGGTTTTGAAACTTGTCATGATAGCTAACCAATAAATTTAACATCACTCTCTCAGCTCCGCCAGCTCTTAAATCAGGAAGAAAAAATACTATCATTATTTATTTATTTATTTCTAAAAACTTTACCATTGATGCTATTGTATTGTATTGCCCTTTGTACTCATTATTTTCAATATCTTCTCTTATTTTAGAATAGTCAAGAATATCCCAAAGTGTACTTTCTTCTTGATCCAAGATATACTCCTTGGAAATAGAACTAATTTTTTTTGTAAATTTGTTTCTAAGTTCAGTATTAGTATCTCCATTATTCAATTTCCAGATAATTTTAGGCAAATAAGGAGCAACAAAATTCATTGCTTTTTGAAAAAGTGTAGTTCCAAATTCATTTCTAGCAGTAAGTATCGGTGCATAGGGTACTTTTCCTTCAGTAAGAGAATTATATATTCTATAATGTATGCCTTCTTTTAAAGTTCGTTGCAACTGATTTTTTGTTGATGTAAAAACAGTTTGGTTGAATGATTCTGTTGCAAAAGGCGCGAAAATATCTTTATTTGAATTTGCATTTTGAGAATAACCAAAGCCTTGCTCCCCTCTAAATCTTTCTAAGTGAAAGAAAGCTGATCCTAATAGTTGTAGATATTTTTCTTTGGTTTCAAATACAGCATATTTTTCTTTGAAATATTTTTCTAATTTTAACGCTAATTTGGTGGTAGTTTCAGAAGAAACCAGAGGATGAGAAACCAGCATCAGTGAATAGGATTTAATAAAAGTATTAAATTTACTAATTTCTAACTTATTGAGTTGTTTTTCTCCAAATTCCCAATCTGTATCAGCACCATTCCCACCAAGGCTTACTTTAAATGAGTCTTCTGTTTGAAAAAAACCGGATATCAAATCATTTAATACTTTGGTGAATGCATCTCCTTCAGAATCTTTAAATCTATTTAAGGTTGGCTTAAAATCAATGGTTTTAGTATTTAATTTAAACTTTATATGTTCTACATTAAATTTTTTACTTAAATGAGATGCAATCCATAAATCGAGCATTCCAGCTCTATTGTAGGTATAGGTTTCTAAACTCTTTCCTTTTGTTTTATAAAAAAAACTCAACATTAGTCTACCATCAAAACCTCCTGATAAACCAATTGCAGTTTTATGAAAATTTCTTAGATATTTTGCCGCATTATAGAATTCTACTATTGTTTTATTAATATTCACTTCAAAATCGCCTTTAGGATTTATTAACTCTTCTATTGATTTATAATTAGAAATTTCTATATCACCATTTTTAATTTCTAAATTTCCATATTCAGGTAGTGTTTTCACTCCTTTAAAAAGCGTATTGTATCCAGGAAAAACACCAAATCGACTCGTCAAATAATCACAAACAATCTGTTCTCTATCCGCTTGTAACTTTTCTGTTAGTTCTAATAACTTTTGATAATTAGTAACATAAATATCGTCTCCATTTTTAAAATAAAAAACTTTGTGAAAACCAAAGTTGTCTGCTTTACATACAAACGAATCATTATTCAAAGTAAATAAACAAAATTGCCCGTTATACCATTCAGGATTGTCACAATTTATATTTGCGATGGTTCTATAATCAATATCAATTTCGTTTTTTCCAATTAACAAACCAGAATATCCTCTTAGACTTTTATCTGAGTCTTCAACATATTTTTTTTGAGATTTTTGTATTGGAGTTGTTATTGAAATGAAATGAAAATTTCCTAACTCCTTTTCAACAATAGTATGATGTTGAAGTTGTTTAATAGTTTCAGCAAGCTTAACAGCTTTAATGATGAAATTG
>CANCPC010000137.1 GCA_947379965.1 Flavobacteriaceae bacterium
AGCTAAAAATGTTGGAGAAAACGTAGCATTTAATTATGCAACTTCAAAAGCAGTTTTTACAGCATGGTTGAATAGTCCTAGTCATAAAGCCAATATAGAAGGTGATTATACTAATTTTGGAATGTCAATACGTACAGATGCAACAGGTATAAAATACTACACTAATATATTTGTGAAAATATAATAGATTTTTTTAAATTTTTATTGTAACAAAAAACCTCTAAAGTTTTGACTTTAGAGGTTTTTTTGTGTGTGAATGATTATTAAACAATTACAAAGCAGTAATTATAAATTCACTTCTTCGGTTAAGTTGATGCTCTTCTTCGGTACAATCAACACCATCAGAACATTTATTTACTAATTGCGATTCACCATAACCTTTTCCTGTTAGCCTACTTGGATCAACTCCATTTTTTGTCAACCAGCTGATAGTAGATTTTGCTCTTTTATCGGATAAATTTTCGTTGTATTTAGCTGTCCCACGACTATCAGTATAGGAACGAATATCTAGTTTCATTGCTGGGAAATGGTTCATTACATCTAATATTTTTTCGAGATCTAATGCGGCATCTAATCGAATATCAGATTTATTTAAATCGAAATGAATCATCTTTATTTCGAAACATTTGCCTAGATCGTCACCAACAGCTACTTGGCATTTTATTTTCTCTAATTCAAAATTTAAATTTGTTTTTCCATTAGCATATTCAATGGTAATTTTTTCTTCTTTTGTGGTGTAGTCTTGTTTTTCGCATCTAACATTATAGGTTTTTCCACATTCAACAGCAAAAGTATATTTACCATTTATATCGGAAACGAAAGTATTTATCAATTTAAAATCACTATCATACAAGCTAATTTTTGCTTCTGCTAATGGCTGTTTAGAAGCCAAATCAGTTATAGTTCCATTTAATTCTTGTTCACATTTAAGTTTTTTTGTTTCCAAAAAAGCATAGATATCATCATAACCATTTCCACCTTCTCTGTTTGATGTGAAAAATCCTTTTCGAGACTTGGTATCAATTAAATAAGCAAAATCATCTTTTGGTGAATTGACACCATCTCCCACATTTTTAACTTCTCCAAAAGTACCGTCAGGATTAATTTTAGATACAAATATATCTAATCCACCTAGACCAGGACGTCCGTCGGAAGCAAAATAGAGCTCATTTTCATCAGAAATAAAAGGGAAAGTATCTTTACCTTCTGTATTTATATTTTTACCTAAGTTCTCAGGAATTCCAAAACTACCATCTTCTTTTATTTTGACTTTATATAAATCAGATTGACCTATTGTTCCTGACATATCTGAGGCAAAATACAATGTTTTTTCATCTGGACTTAGAGCTGGGTGCGCTGTACTGTATTGGTCACTATCAAAAGGTAATGCGGTTACTTTGCCCCAATTATCATTTTCAAAACTAGCTTTATATATTTTTATTAAAGTAATTTTTTTACCATCTTTTCCTTTTTTACCATCTAAATAATTGTTTCGGGTAAAATACATTGTTTTTCCGTCTTTGGTAAAAACAGGAGTAGATTCATGAAATTTTGAATTTATTGTTTTTGAAAATTTCTCTATTGTACCCGTTTTCATATCTTCTCCCAATTCAGCTGTATATAAATTGGTAAAATATTGATTATTCCATTTGTGTTTTACTTGTCCCAAACTTCCCGTGTCCCTGGCAGATGAAAAAACAAGTTTGTTATTAAAAAAAGAACTACCATAATCCGAATATTTAGAGTTTATACCAGCATCCATAACAGTGTATCTTCCTGAGTTTGCTTTGATTTTTTCTAAATAATTTTTATCATTTTCGAAAAGTTTACCTCTTGAATCGTTTGTTGACTTTTGATGGAATTTTTCCAACATTTCGTTAGCTTTAACTATTTCTCCTATAGATTTTAGGGATTGAGCATATCTAAAAAAGTATTCCGAATCTAAATCTGAAGTCATAGCAAATAATTCGCCATACCATTTAGCAGCTTTTTCTAATTCGGCATTGAAGTAACATGCATTACCCAATTTTTGAAACATATCAACCGACTTATATCCTTTACTAGCCACTTTTTCATAGGTTTTTATGGCATCTACATAAATATAATTTTCATATTTTTTATCAGCAGTTGCAACTGTGCTTTTTTGAGCATAACTACCAAATGAAAAAGTGCTTACAATTGTTAGTAGAAGGAAAAAATGATTTTTCATAACTATTTATTTTTTATGATCGTGATGTTGTTTTTTGTGTATTATTTATTTTGGTTCTTGCTTTTTTCATTGAGCTTTTCAAGAACAGCATTAGCTTCATCATTTTTACCAATAAATCTTAAAGATTCATAGTATTGATAATAATATTTGGATTCTAGTTCATAAGTAATGGCAAATAATTTTCGGTACCATTTTACTGCTTTTTCCATTTCAGAATTATCATAATACGAGTTGCCTAGCTTTTCGTACAGATCTACAGATTTATATCCTTTTGAGACTATTCTTTCGTATGTTTTTATAACATCTATAGATACATGTTTAGGTTTATTTTCATAATTTAATTCCGTTGTTTGGCAAAAACTGTTAGATGAAAATAAACATAATATCATTAAATACAGTAGAATAAAATTTCGCATGATATTTTGAATAAAAATTAAAAGAATCTTGGAGTTGTAATTTTATTCAAATTATTGAAAATTTCATATCGCAAGAATATTTCATGCGAACCAGTATTGTAATTTTTTAAATAAGATGTTTCCCTGTCATATCCATATCCAATATACAAACCATCCGATACTTGAATACCAACCATAGCACTCAAAGCGGCACTCCATCGGTAAGCAACACCAACCATTAATTTTTCATTTATCATAAAATTCCCTGATATATCAACTTGAAGTGGTGCCCCTTGTACTACCTTAGAAAGCAAAGCGGGTTTAAATTTCACATAATCGGACACGTCAAATACATAACCAGCAATAAAATAATAATTTATTTTTTGCTTATAAATGGCTACTTCATTGTCATTGTAGTTTTGAGTTTCTATGAAATTTGGAATAGAAAATCCTAAATATGCTTTATCAGAATGCAAGTAAATTCCAGCTCCAATGTTGGGAGTGAACTTATTGTAATTTTGCAAACTTGCATCAGTAGCATCAACTGGATTTAATTTAGAAATATCCAAATTAAATAAATTTGCGCTAGCCTTAATCCCAAAAGAAAGTTTATAGGTTTCGGATGTTGGAATTGTATAAGATAAATCAGCCGAGAATCTATTATTTTGCGTAGGGCCAATTTTATCATTTATTAATGATACCCCTATACCAAGATTGCTTTCGTTTATTGGTGTATTTATAGCTATTGAATTTGTTATAGGAGCCCCATCTAAACCAACCCATTGGTCACGACGTAAAACAAATAAGCTCATTGCTCCTCTTGATCCAGCGTAAGCAGGATTTACATTGATTGTGTTGTACATATATTGTGTAAATTGTGCATCTTGTTGAGCAAAACTTACAATACTTGTAAACATCAAAACGAATAATAATAATATTCTTTTCTTCATTTTGTTTGTAGTTTTAAACTTGGGGTTTTAAAAACCAAAAAATTGGTTAGTTATTTAATTATCTAGTAAGGTATAAATATCCTTCTTTTTTATTTGTTTGTATTTTACCATTATTATCAAAAGAGTTATATGTCACAATGTAATAATAAGTTCCTGTTGGTAAACCAGATGATTGATCTATTGTAGATCTAGCTTGAGAATTACCATCAAAATAATTACTTACATTATTATAATTTTTAGTTTGATAAACCAAGACACCCCATCGGTTATAAATTTCAACTGTGTTCTCTGGATAACAACTCGTTTCGTCTATGTGATCGATAACAAATACAGCGTTTTTATTATCTCCATTTGGAGAAAATGCATTATGAACAATTACAGCAGAACACCCTAATACTATACCACCACAATCATTATTAACTGTCATGTTAAGTATGATACTAGTTGGACAATTTCCATCATTTCCATTATATTCGAAAACAAAATCACCTAACGCAACACCAAGCGGTGTGAATATATTAGCTTGTAATGCACCAGTATTGTCTACATCTATCCAAGTTCCATTTGCAGGTGTTCCAGCAGGTAATAAACTGTTTAAATCGATTGTTGTTGTATCTGTATTACATGATTTGCTTGTGATTGTTACACTAGCAGGTTTGCTTCCCGTAATATCATATTGACAAGTTACACCATTCCAGGTTGCCGTTTGGTAACAAGCTACAGATGGAGCAGTTGGTTGTGATCCTGTAATATCGTATTGACAAGAAGTGCTATTCCAAGTCGCAGTTTGGTAACAAGCAACCGATGGAGCAGTTGGTTTTGATCCTGTAATATCGTATTGACAAGTTACACCGTTCCAAGTTGCCGTTTGGTAACAAGCTACTGTAGGAGCAGCAGGTTGTGAACCCGTAATATCGTATTGACAAGAAGTACTATTCCAAGTTGCAGTTTGGTAACAAGCTACTGTAGGAGCAGTTGGTTGTGAACCCGTAATATCGTATTGACAAGAAGTACTATTCCAAGTTGCAATTTGGTAACAA
>CANCPC010000138.1 GCA_947379965.1 Flavobacteriaceae bacterium
GTGAAAAAGCACGTTATTACATTAAACGTTTCTTGGTTGAAACCGAAAATAAGGAAGAAGTTTTTATTACCGAACATGCTAATTCACAACTCGAAATCGTTTCAACGGATTATCGTCCTGTTGCTGAATTGGTTTTCACGAAAGTAAAAGGAGTTCAAAAAGAAAATATGACTGTCGATATTGAGAGTTTTATCGCTGTGAAAGGCTTCAAAGCATTAGGAAATCAATTGACAACGGATAAGTTAAAGCAAGTTAATTTATTGGAATCATTGCCTTACGAAGAACCCGAAGAAGTTGTTCCCGAGAATTTAAATGAGGAAAGTCAGACTGAAAATGAAATATCCGATGAAAATATTCAACTCGAAGACGACGGACAAATAACTTTGTTTTAATTAACCAAAAAGGTCTCAATGTAAAATTTTACTTGAGACCTTTTTTTTATGCACTTTGAAATTATTATTTCTTTTTCTTGTCCATTCTCATATTCAAAACCTCCACCAAAAGCGAGAAGGAAATAGCAAAATACAAATAGCCTTTTGGTACCGGAGTAACGTGGTTTCCAAAGATTAAAGCATTTGATAAATGTGCGCTCTCCGTGATTAGCATAAAGCCAATAAGGATTAAAAAGGACAATCCCAGAATTTGAATCGAAGGATTTTTGTTTACAAAAGTACCAACAGGAACGGCGAATTGCATCATTATCAACACCGAAATGACCACGGCTGTAATCATAATATACAATGCACCAGCAACGCCATTTGTCATTCCTACGGCAGTTAAAATACTGTCGAAAGAGAAAACCAAGTCAATCAAAATGATTTGGACAATTACACTTTTAAATGATTTTACTGCTGATTGTTTAATTTCTTTTTCTTCTTCGCCTTTTAAATCTACTTTTTCGTGAATTTCTTTCGTGCTTTTATAAATCAAAAATAATCCACCACCAAGAAGAATAATACTTTGACCTGAAACTTGAGCATTAAACCAACTGAAATCAATCGTAAACCAAGGTTCTTTCATCGCGATGAGGTATGAAATTCCCATAAGAAGTACAATTCTCATGAACATGGCCAGAAACATCCCTAATTTTGTAGCTTTTTTGCGTTGTTCAGCAGGTAATTTTCCAGTTGCGATTGATATAAAAATAATGTTGTCTATTCCTAGTACAATTTCTAGAAAAGTCAATGTTAATAAGGCAATCCAAGCATCTGGGTTCAAAAAAACTTCCATTTATATTTAGTTTTGTGTTATGTGTGCCATTGCGAAGCATGAAGCAATCTGTATTCGTTTCAGGGTATTAATTTGAAATCTTCTCAACAGTTCCGCGTTGTTTTGCATCACTGCCTACGATTCCGAATTCAAAAGTATAAGAATTTTTTAAAGTAGTCAAAATTTTCATGTTAATTGCCTTTTTTTCTTCCATATTCTTTGGATGAATTTTGCGCAAAACATATTCACAATCGCTAATCCATCTAATGCTGGAAGTATCTGTTTTGCCTTCGTAAATTTCAATTTCGATGCTATCTTTACGTTCGAAAACAGTCGTTTTTTTAACGCCATTTACAGCATAATCAAATTTGAATTTTCCGGTTTTAAACTCCTTGCAATTATGTTCCACATTATAACATGATAGTAGTAGCAGTAGTGGGAGGAGGTAGATAATTTTTTTACTCATAATTTTATTTAAAATTTAGTTTTCGTGAATCTTAGATTTCATTTTGTCTCGGTTTCGGCTCCCCTCTCCTTGGGAGAGGGGCTGGGGGTGAGGATTACTCAATTTTAATATCATATTTGTCTAAAAGGCCTACAATTCCTTGGGTCGAAAACTTTGCTTTTCGCATCGGATTAAATTCAGGATCAATTTTATATTCGCGAGCTGTTAAGAAATCTACTCCCGCCAATTGAGTATCATTAAAAATTGCTCCGGCTAAATTAGTGTTTTCAAAAACCGAATTTGTTAAGTTGGTGCCAATAAAAGAAACCTCTTTCATCGAGCAAGAATTAAATTTCGTTTTTGGCATTTTCTTATTGGCAAAAGACGAATAATCCAAAACACAATCATCAAAACTAACACTAAACAAGAAATCCGCGCAAGACCCAAATTGAATTCCAAGTAATTTGCAATCTTTGAATTGTACCGTTTTCAGGCTTGTTCCGGCTAATTGTGTCATCGATAAATTACAATCGATGAACTCGCAATCCATAAAAGTAGTATTCGAAAAATCACTATTCGAAAAATCACAGTTCTTAAAAACGCAATCTTCAAATTCACGATAGTTGACTTTCTTGTAAATATAATTAACTTTTTCGAAAGTTTTATTTGTGTGTAATAAGTTTTCCATTAAAGTTTTTTTGGTTTTCTAGATGTATGTCTAACTCGAAGAATTTGTATACAATCTGGAGTAATTTGATATGAAATCATATAATCATAAATATAATAAATCCTAAAACTCCCTTCATTTTGGTTCTTTTTAGAATCGATTTTATAAATTTCAGGTTTCGATTTTAATATTTCAGTCTTTCAAAAACAGCATCAATTAACTTATCATCGATGAGAATGGACTTACTTTCAAAGAGAATGTAAAAATGAATATCTTCGAGTTGTTCCAAAGCATCAGACGACCAAATTATTTTCGTCCACATTTTTTTGAAATTTCTCGTGCTTCATTTTCAGAGTGAAAATGCCCATTATTTATACTATTCAATGCTTTTTCTATATCTATATTATAATCAACATTCGAAGTTTCGGGAGTTGAGTTTATAGAAAACAAAAGGCGTTTTAGTTTTTCGACAAAAGAAGGATCTTTTACCTTGTCAATTTCTTGATGTATCCAATTTATTTCTGCCTGAATATCCATTTGTATAATTTTTAGTAAATGTACAAATTAATCGTTAAATAAGCTTCTCATTAATGTTTTCAATCCCAAAATCATCAAATAAATAGCTCCTCCGCAAACGCAAATTCCGATTGCCAAAATCAAATAATGCCAACTATTTTGCTTGTTGATAAACGCATTGTGAATCAACGATGGACCAATAAAAAGTAAAGGTAAAGCACCAGATAAATATTTAACTCCTTTGGATAAAAGTTCTTTGTTAGTTGCCATTTTTAATGGTTTAAATGTTTAATCGTTTAAATGTTTAATCGTAATTTTTGGGCAACCCAAAATCTGCAACTTGTTATTGACCACTATAATGATCCACAGCTTTGCGTACACTTCCATATTCTGCAAGTAATTTTGCGGCTTCTTCGTACGAAACTAGAATTTCTCCCATAATCATTTTCACGCCTCGATCTACTAGTTTGCTGTTGCTCAATTGCATATCGACCATTTTGTTGCCTTTCACTTTCCCGAGTTGAATCATGGTAGCTGTAGAAATCATATTGAGTACTAATTTTTGTGCGGTTCCGGCTTTCATTCTGGAGCTTCCGGTTACAAATTCGGGACCCACGACAACGTCGATAGGGAATTTTGCTGTTTTCGAAAGTGGACTTTCAGCATTGCAAGAAATACTTCCGGTGATTATGTTTTTTTTATTGCAAGCTTTCAAACCTCCGATGACATAAGGCGTTGTTCCCGAAGCGGCAATTCCAACAACAACATCATTTTCGGTAACATTGTGTTCTTGTAAGTCAATCCAAGCTTGGTTAGCATCGTCTTCGGCATTTTCAACCGCTCTGCGAATGGCTTTATCGCCACCAGCAATTATTCCGTTGACCAAGTCAAAAGGAACACCAAATGTTGGCGGACATTCCGAAGCGTCAACTACGCCCAGACGTCCCGAAGTTCCTGCGCCAATATAGAATAATCGACCACCCAATTTCATTTTGGCAACGATTTGGTTCACCAAAGTTTCTATTTGTAGCAATGCTTTTTCTACGGCAAGCGGCACGGTTTTGTCTTCTTGATTAATATTTGATAGTAATTCTTGAACCGACATTTTTTCTAAATGTTCGTATTTCGAGGATTGTTCGGTAGTTTTTGTAAAAGTCATAGTTTATGAATTCTAATTAATTTTCTGGAATACATTCATTTCTAACAATAATGTTTTTGCTTTCCAAGTCTTTTTTCATTTTAATCCAAGTTTTATCAGTTAAACTTCCAGCAAGATAAAATTTTGTTTTAAAATTTTTTGTAATTATTCTTAATTTATTAGCTTGTTTTGGCTGACTTTCAAAGACAATTTCTTTAATTTCTGCAATAGAATAGCTGTCTTTTATCCAAAAAAAGTAATGATTTTTTACAATAAAAAAGTTTTTGGAAATTTCAAAATAATGCATCATCCAAGAATTTAACAGGAACCAACATGAACAAAAAGGAATTAAAAAAAATAGTCCTTTAATGTTTAAAGTTCTTTTTGAAAATATAGGAAGTAAAATAATGAAAAGAATTAGCCCCCACATTAAAATTCCTCTAAACGAAAAAATCGGATTTCCTTTATATGATACAAAAAATTCACTGTCAATATTATTTGAATTAATATTTTTATTAAGAGCTTTGAATACATCTTTTTTACCAATTACAACTTCTTGAATGAAGTGTTTCATTTCTGATGA
>CANCPC010000139.1 GCA_947379965.1 Flavobacteriaceae bacterium
AAACTAAAGAATACAAATATTTTTACTTACTTTCATAAAAAAATTAATTCCTAAAAAGAATGATTTTTTTTTACAAAAAAAACTAACAATACGGTATATAAATGATACGAAGAGCAACTATTAAAGACCTTGACCAATTGGTAATTTTATTTGATAAATATTTAGCCTTTTATAAAAAACCCGCCAATATAGAAAGTCAAAAATCCTATTTGAAAGAAAGAATTGAAAATAATGAAGCAATACTATTTATAGCTTTCGACGATGATATAAAAGATAAAGCAATAGGATTTGCTTTAATTTACCCTACATTTTCATCCCTATTATTGAGTAAAATACTAATTTTAAACGACCTTTACGTTGATATTAGTATTAGAAAAATAGGAATTGGTCAAAAATTAATCCTTGAAACCATTGCATTGGCAAAAGAATTAAATTTAAATTTAATTCGATTAAGAACCGCAAAAAACAATGTTATTGCTCAAGAATTGTATCATAAAATGGGATTTATAAGAGATGAATTTCAATATACTTATGACTTTAAAATAAAATAATCGAAATCAAAATCAGTTTTAACCTAAATAATATTTAGCATTTCCTTATAAGTAACATCATGCGTTATTTAATATGGATTAGATAAATCTATTTAAATCTCAATTAATATACGACATATTTACTTCATAAAAAGAATACATATGACAAGAATTAGATTAACATTTGGTATTTTATTACTTTTCTCGACTTCTATATATTCTCAGCAAGAACCTATTAAAATTGAAGGTGAAGCCCAAGGAACTACATATCATATTACTTATTTTGACAGCCAAAACAGAAATTTAAAAGCTGAAATCGAAAAAATATTGAAAGATTTTGACCTTTCGGTTTCGACTTACCTCCCCAATTCAATCATATCAAGAATCAATTCGAACCAAAAACATGTAATTGTCGACAAATATTTTAAAACATGTTTTAATAAAGCCAAAGAAGTTTGGAAAAATACGGGGGGTGCTTTCGACCCAACAGTATATCCTCTGGTAAATGTGTATGGATTTGGACCAGGAAAAAAACAAAAAATAGAAAAAAGTAAAATCGATAGTATTCTTCCGTTTGTAGGTTTCCAATTAATAAAATTAAAAGGCAATCATGTTGTCAAAAAAGACCCAAGAGTTGGATTAGATTTTAACGCTTTTGCCCAAGGATATTCGGTTGATGTAATTTCAGATTTTTTAAAATCAAAAAAAATTAACTCCTTTATCGTTGAAATAGGTGGCGAAGTTTATTGTTATGGTAACGACCCGTTTGGTAAAATTTGGTTAGTGGGGATTGAAAAACCTATTGATAATAAAGAATCAGAAAATCCTCTTAAGGCAATTGTAAAACTTAAAAATAAAGCCCTATCTACCTCAGGAAATTACCGAAGATTTATCATTGAAGATGGCGTTAAATATACACATCATATTGACCCAAAAACAGGATATCCTACAAAAAATAATTTGTTGAGCGCCTCAATTTTTGCTAAAAAATGCATTACCTCTGATGCTAATGCAACAGGAGTTTTAGTTTTAGGACTTGAGAAAGCAAAGATATATTTGCAAAAACATCCGGAATTAGAGGCTTATTTGATTTATTCTGATGGTGATGGAAAGTATCAAGAATATGAAACTCCGGGATTAAAATCGATATTATCTGAAACCTACGAATAAAAAAAGCATCCTAATGAATGCTTAAATGAAACAAATAGAATTTTATTTTATTTATCAATAACTACTCTATAATTTGAAGTTTCGTCATTATTAGAAACAGTAACAATATAAATGCCACTTCCAAAAGAAGAAAGATCTATACTTTTAGTTGTCCCAGCCACAGACATGGCAACATTTTCATCATATACAATTTGACCTAATATATTAGAAACTATAATTTTATTTATTTCGTTTATGAAATCAATATTAATTACTCCTTTTGTTGGGTTTGGATAAATAACCACTTTTGCATTAGGAGAAACATTATCCGTACCTAAAGCAGTAGGAACCCAATCAAGTTTAATATTTGAAAATTTTGCGTCTGTTACTGGTGTCTGATGATCTGAATTTGGCCCTTTTGTGAAAACAAAAGATCTAAGTACAGTTGCACTTCCATGACCCCAAGTTTCTTGAACAGTTACTTGATAAGACCCGTCAGGAACCACACTACCATTCAATATTCCTGATACGTTTTTACCATCCCAGGTAATCGATTTTGCAGTATAAGATGCTAAAGTTGCCCCTGTTGTTGCGTCTGTTACATTACAACCTGTTGTTGTTGTTGCGGTTACTGCATTTGGGTTACTACATCCACATTTGCTACCCCAGGTAGGCAAATGGTCTTCTGTTCCGCCACCTACATATCTAGCTTTTGTTTTTATAAAAGCTCCAGTTGTAGCATTTTCTATCCAAATCGCCATTACATTTTTAGTTCCCGAATAATTTCCGGAAGTTTGTGAAATAGGAGTAAAACTAAAAGTCAATGTTCCTGGTGTATTTTGTGTAAATCCATTTGTTGAAAAACATAGTAAAAATGCAATTCCTGATAGTTTAAGTAAATTTAATTTCATTTATTTTAAATTTATATTATAATTTAATCGTTTTGTATGAATTTCCGTTTATTGTATTAAAATAGAAATAAATTTCTATTTTAAATTAAACAATTTATAATGAAAGAAAGCTTTAAGTACTAAATTATTTAGAGCTTTATCAATAATAGATGTTTATTTAGCTTCAAGAATAAAGTTAATTGAAACTTTAGCATTCTCAGCAATCTTACCTTTTACTAGATTTGGTATTTCTACACCATAATCTTGTGGTTTAACCAAAATCAAACTTTTAGCAGAAATTTTTCCAGCATTTAAAGCAAGATTAATTTTAGTTTTAACCTTTTTGGTCAAACCATGAATCGTCAAATCACCATCTAAATCATACGCAACAGGCTTAGAGGATAATTTTGAAGCATCTAAATTATTTATTTTACCTTTAAAAGTAGCTTTAGGAAATTTTGTAGATTCCATATAATTTTCATTAAAATGCTCTTCCATCAATGGCGATTTAAATTTGAAAGCTTTCACCAATACCAAAGCCACAAATTCGCCTGTAGATTCGTCAAGAATACAAGAAACGGAACTATTTGTTCCAGCAATTTCTTCAAAAGCAGGCATTGAGGCTTCAAATTTTACCTCGCCAGAGCGAGTCATCATTTTTTGGGAAAACCCAAAGCTCACAACAAATAAAACTATTGTAAATACTAGTAACTTTTTCATTTTTTCTTTTTTTTTAAAATATTTATTATTCCTTAAAACCTTGGTTAACCCAATTTTTTATTGTGTTAATACTTCCATTTGATAATGGCGCATCGCTTTTAGGCATTCTGTCTGACGTACAAGAGCTTGACTGCAAGCTACATAACAATTTATCGCTGTTAGTTCCATTTTGAGCATCAACAACATTTTGGTAAGTATCTAAATCAGGATAGTTTCCTTGTCCTGCTTGAGAATGACAGTTCACACATTTAGCATCTATGATTTTCTTAACATTATTATTAAATGTTGGATTAGCAACAATTCCTTCTAAATCTTGTTCTGTTCTTGAATCGCAAGAAATAAAAAGTGTAATTCCTACGATCATTACTATAATTAATTTTATATTTTTCATACCTATTTTATTTTAAAAAACTCTATACATGTTAAATCCGAAGAAAATTCCTTTACCTGCTTTTATACCAGTTGCTGAAGTGTAATAAGAAACATCATTCATCGTTTGATTATTTGATAATACTAATTGAAAGACGTGACCTCCTGTTTCAATGTCCAAGCCTAAAGACAATGGATTATGAAACGTATAATCATACGCTTCTGGCAAATTCATTCGGGCTGCATAATCTAAGTTAAGACTTAGCCTTTTAGACAATTTGTATCTTGCTCCTGTACCCAATAAGTAGGTATCTTTTTGATCGCTAAGTTCATCGTATAAATTTTTGTGAACAAATATTGGTGTTACTTGAAACGAAAATGAGTCAGAAAATTTTCTTGAAATTATCAATTGAGAAACATATGCATACCGATCGGTTGATTTTAAATTTGGATATAAATCAGTTTTTAAATCACTTCTAATATCCATAGTATTGTAACCTACAATGGTAAAAGGAAAACCATCTATCATTTGATTAGCTAATTTGTATTTCGCAGCTAATTCATACGTTTTATGATACGTTTGTCTTGATAATCCTAGGGAAAGCCAATTGGTTACACCATAAATACCTCCTAATTTTGTTAAAGCTCCATCCAAACCAAAAAAGTTATTTGCTCCATTTGTTAAGTCTCCAAATCTGTGTGAAACTAAAAAATAAAATTCTCCTTTTACGGGTAATTTCGTCGATTGCATATTACAAATTTGCAATCCTTTGAAGGCTGCAGGCGCAATTTCTTTTTCATTGGACTTTTGGGCGTCCAATTGATTTAATAAATCATCCTGTGCATTGGCAAATCCAGTTATAAAAAACACAAGCATAAAAGTTAAAATTTTTTTCA
>CANCPC010000140.1 GCA_947379965.1 Flavobacteriaceae bacterium
GCAATCAAAGAAAAAATTGCAAAAGAAACAGAACAAATGAACTTTGATCAGTTCAAGGCATACTTGAAGAAAAATCAAATCAAACAAGCTGCTAAATAGATTTTCTTTATATGGAAATCACTCCAGTTGTTCATAAAACACCACTTAAATCATTAGATGAAAACATAAATGATTTGAATTATTGGCTTTCTCAACCAGTAATTAAAAGATTAGAAGCAGTGACATTTTTAATATCACAAACAGTAGATTTAAAGACTATTAGAATGAATAAAACTCAGGTAGTTAGAAGAAAATTACATAACGCAGAAGAGAGAATATTGGAATAAACTTATCATCAGTTATTAGCTAGACGCCTTTGATTTTATATAAGCCGAAGGTGTTACGCCTTTTATCTCTTTAAATGCTTCATTGAATTTAGATCTAGACACAAAGCCTGCATTAGATGCAATTGCTTCAATAGTTAAAATTTCAAATTCGCCCGCTTCAATTAATTTACATACATACTCTATCCGTAATTTTTTCCTCCACTCACTAAAATTTATATTTAATTCATTGTTAAAATAATTTGAGAGTAAACGTTCAGATATTTTTAAATCAAAGGAAATTTGAGATAAAGAAAAGTCTTTTTGAGTATATGGCTTTGTAGTCAAATAATTTTTAATCGCATCTTCTATGTCAATTAAATTTGTTCCTTCTTTTGCTTTTTTCGGCAAACTAGATTTAAGCTCATCTATTATGTTATTTTTCCCCTTTTCAATTGAGTAGGAAACATTACCGTATAAAATTTTAGGGAATAGGAATAGACATATATTTTGTAAGAAAAATCCTCCTCCACATATGCCGAAATAGTAATCCTTTGCAGAAAATATTTGAGCATAAGTAGCACTTTCAAATGAAAAATGAATATTAAAAACAGTGAGCATGTGGAGAAGACTATTACTAGCTATAATAATTTGAATGCCACTTAGTAGAAATATCCATCTTTTAATAATAGAATGGTTAGAGGGTAACCTGTCAAATCTTAGTAAAGTTTGTCTTGAAATTTTAATAAAATATATTATTGAAAACAAAGAGTATAAAAGCAAGTGTAGTGATCGGGAGATTAAGATAAATTCAAAAGAGGCAAACAGAAAATTGAGTTTGTAATTTTCGGTGACATTTATGATCTCATGTGCAATTCTAGCTTTTTCGTCAAATGGCAATGTGGTAAAGGGTAGGCAATTGATTATTGTAAGTAAAGCCGGAACTAAATGAATCCAATCCCATTTATCCAATTTATTTGTTTCAGACAGCGTTGTCTTTGTATAGTAAAACAATAAAGGGCCTAGTAAATAGGATAAAGGAAGCCAATGTACAAAACATACTCCTTCCCAGAATTTGTTATGGGTATAATGTAATCCAAAATAAACTAATACAACAATATTACAACACAAAAAGAATAGGGCTAAAAATATATTAGATCTATTTAAAGCACTTAAATAGTATAGAAGAATAAACGAAGTAAAAATCCCGAATAATGGGAATAGAATTGCCATAAATGGATGATTGCTAGTTTAATTGAATTCAAGATATGAATTTTTATACAATATTATTAGTCCTTCTACTTCATTAAAAACTGGAAGAAATTGCGCCGTTTCGGCAATTGGGTACATAATTTCAGCTATCTAACATTTGGATTTTCAGTAGACCAGCTAATTTTATTTTTCATAAAAACATTAAAAATCTAAAACAAATTAAATGAAAAAAATCACGTTCTCATTAGTCCTATTAACTTCATTATTAGTTATTCAAGTTAGCGCCCAAAAAACAACAGTAACTTCCAATCTTTCCAATATTCCAACGGGGAGTAACTTTGAAAAAACCGCAAATACCGACTTAGTATTAAAAACAGTTAAAGCCATGGAGGCAATGGATGCTAATACGTATAAGTCATATTTTGCTCCTAATGCTATTTTTCATGATAATTTAGATTCAATGACCTTGGATCAGAATGTTAGCTTGATAGGCTTGTTTAAATCAAAAGGAATTGCCGTAAAAATTGATAAAGTGGCACCTATTTGGGAGTATGTGTATGAAAAAAAATCTGCCAAAACTGGAATTTCTAATTTTGTTATTTCATATCAATATTTCAATTTCACCAAAGGAGATAAATCAATTAAGGTATTAATTAGTGCGGTTGACTTATTAAAAGAAGGGAAAATTACAGAAGAGTGGCTTTCTTATGATACCAAAGCACTCTCTGAGTTGTTAAAATAGTTTTCATATTTCAAATTTTAAATGCACAGTGAGCTTATAGAAATATAAGCTCTTTTTGTTTCCACTCCTTCACCTCCATTCACCCCTGTTTTCCCTCTAAAATCACAAAACCTGACACAAACCTGGCAGAGATTTACTCCAAACAAAAAGGGTCTACGCCTTTGACAGCATAAATCCTTGATAATGTTGCCTTTCGGCTGTGGGCCCACCAGGGCATGATCCTGGGACCCCCTGATTATGATTCTATTATATTTTATAGCTCATTATTTTTAATTTTATCGCTCAAAAATGTCAATTAATGAGCGATAAATAGTATTTTTATGAGCGATAAAATTAATATGGCAAAGAAACCAACATATTCTAATTCTGAGATTCTTGACTATATAAAGTCTAATCCAAGATGCTCATCAAATGATATACTTAATGGTATAAGTCAAGAAATGAGTATTGCAACCTTAAAAAGGTCTTTACAGGACTTGATTTTATCTGGTTTTATCGTTTCGATAGGTGAATTAAAGAGTAGAAAATACAAGATAAGTAGTGCGTATAATATAATTAGGCCAATAGACGTCGAGCAATATTTTGAAAAAGAGATTGATGAAAGAGTTATTCAAAATACTTTTAATCATGAATTGATTAAAAGTACATTAAACAAGATTTCAATTTTTACCTCTACCGAACTTGATCATTTAAAGTCTTTACAAGATAAGTTTAAATCAAATTCTACAAAGTTAACAGCTAGTGAATATAAAAATGAGTTAGAAAGATTAGCAATAGATTTAAGTTGGAAGTCTTCACAAATTGAAGGTAATACCTATTCTTTATTGGAAACAGAACGACTTTTAAAAGATAAAGAAACTGCTGCAGGTAAGACTAAGGATGAAGCTAATATGTTATTGAACCATAAAGAGGCATTAGATTTTATTATTAGTCACCCAGATTACATTAATCCATTAACTATTTCAAGTATAGAAGATATCCATAGTATATTAGCTAAGGATTTAGATATTAATAGAAATATAAGAAAGAGTAGAGTAGGAATCTCAGGAACTAACTATAAGCCACTAGATAATGAGTTTCAAATCAAGGAAGCTCTTGAAGAAATGTGTAAACTTATTAATTCAAAAGAAAATGTATTTGAAAAAGCATTATTGGCTTTAGTATTAATATCTTATATACAACCTTTTTCAGATGGAAATAAAAGGACTGCAAGAATCATTAGCAATGCAATTTTGATGCATAATCAGTATTGTCCAATTTCATTTAGAACAATTGATTCAATTGAGTATAAGAAAGCGATGTTAATCTTCTATGAGCAAACAAATATTAATCCTTTTAAAAGCGTTTTTATTGGACAATTTGAGTTTGCTGTGAATACATATTTTTAGATAATGTTCACTTATATCTAATAGTGAACATTATTCAAGAATTTATAAAAATTCAATCTCACCAGGAAGTCCTTTAGCAAATCTCTTTGCAGGAACTAAACTGTAAACAGTGGTCTTGAGGATATAATCTCCTGACTTCTTATCCTTCTTAGTATATGGAATAGTCATAGGATATTCGTCTTTAAGGAACAACCAAGCTCTAAGGCTCATCTTCATTACTAATTCATATGACTTCTCTTTCTCCCCAAATCCAAACACATCTGGTTTAACATCTTCATGTTTAGATTCATTAGTCATACTTTGAGTCTTCACCTGTACATCTGTAATTCTTTCCAAATTGAAATACTTTATTCTACCTGAAGATATTTCATATGCAACAAGGGATGTGTAGTTATCTGTAAACTTAATTGGTTCAACCTGTCTATCACTTATTTGTTGACTATTTGCTGAGTAATATTTCTTAAGTACAATTACTTTCCTTTCCTGTATTCCTTTAGTAACCTTTTCAACCAAATTGCTAAGATGTACCTTTAACAAATTGTTTCCTGCGAGTGATGCCTCGTTATTTAATGATAGTTTTTGAATGATACTATCCTTTAATGGACTACTCTTTGCAACAACCTTTATTGATTCCTGAATCAGTTTGATTTCTTCTGTTGTAAACATCTGTTTTATATCCAAGCTGCCATTGTCAATATAAACCTTATGGTTGGTGTCTTTTTCTACCTTGAAACCGACAGCCTTTAATAGATCAAGGTACCTGTAAACGGTTCTTTCGGTACTTCCGATCAATTTTGCAATTGTCTTCATCGTCTTAGCAGGACTTGCCTGTAAAACTGATATTAATTGTAATAATCTCAGTAGTTTATTCTGGTTATGCATGTGATCATAAATTTAAGAC
>CANCPC010000141.1 GCA_947379965.1 Flavobacteriaceae bacterium
AAAATCGGCATTAACCAAAGAAAATGAGGCAGAAAAACAAATCGCGGCAGAAGAATTGGAAGAAAGTGCCGAAAATGCAAATAAGATTGTAACCACCGAAGAAGAACTAGAAGCCTTTTTAATAATAAAAACAATCTTGCGTCAAAATGTTCCTGTAAATCGGATTCACTATCGCGATAACCAAAGCTATTTTGCAATCCTATTAGACGATAACAATCGTAAACCCTTATGTCGTTTGTACTTCAACTCCAGTAAAAAATACATTGGCATTTTTGACGAACTAAAAAAAGAAACCAAAGTAGAACTACAAACTTTAGACTCTCTTTTTGAATTAGCAGACTCATTAAAAAAAGCGACGCTAGCGTATGAGAATATAACCTAAAGAAATTGAAACAAACTAAAAACTAAATAAACATGACCACCCGAGCAATCAATCCAAGACCAAAACCAAAAAAAGAAGACGGCACCGATGGCAGAAGACATCGAGTAAATCCCGAAACAAAACCAAAACATCCTGACTTAAAGCCTCATATAAATAAACCTAAGGATTAATTATGAATGGCTATACACGTAAACCAAAGGCTAAGACCATTTTCCTTGTAAACGGTGTTTTGTACTAAAAAACACTTGACAGAAAATAATATATGTATTAGATAAACGAAGACGTTTTAGGCAAGTTAAACGAAATAGTAATTTGTATCTTTTCTTAAATAATTTATTCCTTTAGTTTTTAAACCTCTTCTATATTCAAATAATGCCTTACTAACTTGATATTCAAATGAAAATAAAACATCACAGATAAATCTGGTACAAAATCCCGATTCACAATATTAATCCGTAATAAAACCGGACTAGTAATTAGGGTAATCTATCCTTTTTAGGATATGAATTACATATTTATAAGTTGGTAGAAATACCAATCGGAAAGAGAAACTAAACGAAACCCAAATTATATTATATGAAATTTTTTATTAAAAGCATTATTACATTTTTTGTTGCGCTTACTGGATTTATTGGAGGAATACTATGGGCAATTAAGACGAATTGGGATCCAGAACCTATTATTCTTGTTGCTGTTTCGTCTTTAGAAATTATTGGTTTTATTTTATTAAAAAGGGTAAATGAAAATGAAATACCTAACGCATTTTCTTTACAACAACCAAAGTATAATTTAAATAACTCTAATACCGTAAATGTTATAGTAAATAAAGAAAATGATTTATCAACAACAGACGTTGATGAAAAACAAAAAGCTTTAACGAGATTATTATTTATAGATGATAACTATTTAGAATATAAAATAATTTCAATTTTAAAGAAAGCAGGCTGGATAAATACAAAAGCAATTAAAGACGTTACAGATTTAGATGACCCAAAAGTTGTTGAAGCAGATATTATTTTTGTTGACATTAATGGAGTCGGTGTAACCTTATTTGAGGACCAAGGATTAGGTTTAGCATCGGCTTTAAAGCGCAAATATTCTCACAAAAAAATTATTTTATATTCAGCAGAAACTACGGGAGATAGGTTTCACAAAGCTTTAAAAGAAGTTGACAATTGTTTGCCAAAAAACGCTGAACCATTTCAATTTATCAATCTAATAGAAAGTTACAATAAATAAATTCTAATGAAACATTTTCAAGTTTTAGATAAAGATAATAATCCAATTTCAGAAAATCTAACCACTGAATGTATTAGTTGTATTATTTCTTGTGATTCAAATGGCAAACATATACAAATTTGTCCAAAATATAAAGATTCCAGAAGACAAGGTAAATTATCTAATTCAAAATGCACAACTTTTTTGTGTTGCAATAAAACAAAAACAACAAAATTATTTAAAAATAAACTTGAAGGTTTATCTCTTTCGTTTCCAGACTTAATAATCCCGAAAAAAGAAATTGAAGATGGAATAAAGAAAGTAGAACAACAAAAAGTTAACAGATTAGTACATAATTTAACATCTATAAATGCTTACAACATACAAGAAATATATGATTTACTCCCTCAATCTGTATTAGCCTCAAATTGGAAAGATCAAATAAATTTTATCGAGAAGGAAATCATAAAAAATCCAAAAGAAGCTGCAATGATGTTTTTAAGAATTGCAAAAAATAATATTCATATGAAATCTGAATTTTCTATTTATAGAAAATTAGATAGAGAAGATAAAACACCGCTGGAATTTCAATCTTTTTCTATACGAAATATTTTACTCAATGTTTTGCACACATTTTTTGCAGACTTTTCTCAAAAGCATATTTATGTTGAAGTTGGAGAGTTTTATAATAAAGTCCTTGTTGATTACGAAACAATACAAGTAGCATTATATCATTTAATAGAAAACGCATTAAAATATAGCAAACCAAATTCTAAAATATATATTGACTTTCAGGATAATTCAAATGAAATTTCAATCAAATTCAAAATGACAAGTACATTTGTTAAACCTACAGAACGTGAGCTAATATTTAACGAAGGTTTTTCTGGGGAAATAGCTAAAAAAATAGGGAAAAGTGGTGATGGAATTGGTATGTGGAGAATTAAACAAATGATGGAATTAAACAGTGGAAGTATTGAGGTAGATTTTGGAGACGAAATAGAGAAAATAATGGGAATAAATTTTAGCACAAACATGTTTATTCTAAAATTTAATAAATAAAGCACTCTAGGAAATAAGTCCCTAGTAGAAGTTTATCCGAGTATTAATTCTAGCAGTTAACTATGTTCGTGATCGTTTAAATGTAACCTTCAATATCAAGAATAATGCATTATATAATGATAATAATCTTAATATTGTTCGAGAAATTAGCATTGAAGATAATGTAGTTTAATATAATTTTTTAGTAATGAGACGTTGACAGCATTTTTAAGAAATTAAGGTTTTATACTAAAGTTTAAACATTATTTCGTGCATTTTGGATTAGTGATTTTAAGAAGTTTAGACATATAAAATTCCATTTTTTTTTGACTTGGATAAAGTAGGATTGATTTCCCATTTTGTCAACTTTTAGATTAATTAAAACTTTAAATTTTGTTTGTTTATTTTAGAATGTTAAAATATTGATTACTTTTACTCTATGAAATAAAAATATAAAAATATATAACTAATAGCGTAGCTATTAATTAGTGCCTCAAAATCGCCAAAATTCAAAAAGCACTACAAAATTAATTAGCGAACGCTCACGCCACTGGCGTGGGCTTCTCTTTTTTTGTAGTGTGGGTGTTTGGCGATACCTGAGGCGCAAATTAGAGTTTGTCTCACGCCTTTAGTTTTCTAAAAAACTATAAAGCTCTTTGGGACGAGGGTTTATTAAACCCCATGAAAAACTATTATTTTAAAACAACCTGTGTATTTTTAATCAGTCTTTTTTGTTTAATATCTTTTGGACAAGTAAAACAAATTAAATTGCCCACAATTATTGGAAAACAAACCGTTGTAAAAAAAAATAAACAAGATATAGTAACAATTACCCCAGACGATGAGCTAGAAGGTGATGACAATAATGAATCCAATAGCTCATTTGAATCTGAGGGAGGTACAACTGTAATAAAATTTACAGAATCAAGTGCTACAACTGCCAATGACTTTTTTACTACTTTTTCAAGTAAGTTGCTAATTACATCCAACGATACTTTTACTTTATTAAAAACAGAGCAAGACAACATTGGTTTCACACATTACCGATTCCAACAGCATTTCAAAGGAGTTCCTTTGGATGGAGTTCAATTTTTATTGCATGAAAAAAATGGAAAATTAACATCTGCAAATGGAAATTTCTTTTCAGGTCTTGATATAAACACTACAGCCAGCATTTCAAAACAAGAAGCAATTCAAAAAGCAATTCAATTTGTTGGTGCTGAAAAATATTTGTGGAATAACCCAAAAGAAGAGCAGTTCCTAAAAGACGAGAAAAATGATATAAATGCAACTTATTATCCTAAAGCAGAACTTGTAATAGCCCCAATTAATGGATTATATGCCAAAGAAAACTTTAGATTGTGTTACAGAGTCAATATATTCTCTGAAATTCCGTATGATAATGTTGATATTTATATCGATGCTCTCACTGGCGAGACAATTAACAAAATAGGAAAAATTGCTCATGCAGATGTTATAGGGACAGCAAATACTTTGTATAGTGGGACTAAGACTATATCGATGGAGAATAATGCAGGCACATATCGATTAAGAGAAACCTCAAGACCTATTCAAACCTTTAATATGAGAAATAGCTCTAATTATTCTGATGCAGTTGATTTTACAAATTCTTCGACTAATTGGACAGCAAAAGAAACAGTTTTAAATTCAATTACTATTTCATCAGTAAACAATAATTGGATTGATGCTATCGATGACACATCAAATAGTAGTAAACCAGATATATATATTCAAGTCAAAGACGCAAATAACAATGTTATTTGGTCAACAGACTACAAATACTATAAAAACACATCTTTTCCAATTACAATAAAGTCAAGTGTTTATTTACCTCAAAGTTCTCAATATACTTTAAATATTTT
>CANCPC010000142.1 GCA_947379965.1 Flavobacteriaceae bacterium
TTTTAAATAAAAAAGTCTAAATGGAAATGATACCCATAAAGACTTTTTTATTTAAATAATACAAAATATTTTATTTATCCAATACGGCAAAAACGGAATTCATACTTCTAAACTCTGGAACTATCTTTTTCATTTTTAGAACTATATCATCATTATCAAAGGAATTTGCCATCTCTATAAGTTCTGATACATCTATATGAAGTGTTTCAAATTCTTCTTCAAGATCTTGAGCAATCATAATTTTTTCATGATGCGTAGGCAAGGTTTTTGAAGTATCGTTTAATAATTCTTCATACAATTTTTCGCCAGGTCTTAAGCCTACAATTTGAATTTTAATATCTACATCAGGAGTAAATCCAGCTAGCTTGATCATCTTTCTGGCCAAGTCGATTATTTTTACAGGTTTTCCCATATCAAAAATATAGATTTCACCACCATTTCCCATTGTAGCTGCTTCAAGAACTAATTGGCAAGCCTCAGGAATAGTCATAAAATACCTGATAATATCTTGATGCGTAATTGTAACAGGACCACCATTAGCAATTTGATTTGTAAATAAAGGAACAACTGACCCATTTGATCCTAATACATTTCCGAAACGCGTAGTAATAAATTTTGTACCTTTACCTCCATTTTCTTTTAAACTTTTTAAATGTAGAGATTGAACATATTTCTCAGCAATTCTTTTACTCGCACCCATTACATTACTTGGATTTACAGCTTTATCGGTAGAAATCATAACAAAGTTTTTGACATTAAATTCATAAGATAAATCAGCGACATTTTTAGTACCTGCAATATTATTCAAAATGGCTTGTGAAGGATTTTCTTCCATCATTGGAACATGTTTATAGGCCGCGGCATGAAATACTACTTGAGGGTTATAGAGTTTAAAAACACGATGCATCGCATCCATATTTCTAATATCCGCAATTATATTATATACTTTCAAATCGAGTCCTAAACTTACTATTTCTAAACTTAAATGATGCAAAGGGGTTTCAGCTTGGTCCAAAATAATAATTTCTTTTGGCAAAAATTCCAATACTTGCCTTGCAATTTCACTACCAATAGATCCGGCGGCACCTGTGATTAATACTGTTTTATTATATAATTGCTTTTTAATGGATTTATTATTTAATACAATTGGCTTTCTTTCCAATAAATCCTCAATTTGAATATTTTTTACTTTTTTAGAAATTTCTTTTTGATTTTCCCAATCTGAAATTTGTGGGACGGTGTATACTCTATAATTAAATTCTAAACACTGATCTACAATTATCAATTGTTCCTCTCTAGACAAACTTCTATCAGCAATAATAACTCCCTCGGCTCCTATAGAACGCATTAAAGTAGAAAATTTTTTCTTTTGAATTAAAATTGGCAAATCTAGCATACGTTTAGATTCGTTCTGACTATTTCTATCTACAAAACCTACAATTTTAAATCGAGTTGGAGTTTCAAACTTTAATGCATTGGCTACTGATATAGCATTAGCATCAGTACCATAAATTAATGTTCGGATTAATTTTACATTACTTTTTTTTGAAAAATAAATCTCAAATGTCTGTTTTACAATAACACGGTAAAAGAAAAGACCACAAAAGGAAAGTACAATATTGATAAAAAGAGCCGTATTTTTAAATATCTTTAAATGAAAAAATATTTCACAAACAAAATTTAAGAAAAGAAAGAAAACCAAAACTGAAATTTGCGAAAAGAAAAGTTTAATAGCATCCGTAAAAGATGAATGTCTAATAATTCCAGAATAGGTTCTAAATAACCAAAAGAAGAAAATATTTACCGCTAATAAAGAGGAAGCAAGTTCTATATGATAATAAGGAAATACATAGTGTGAACCAATACTTTCAAAAAGAATATAAGTGATATAAAAAGACATTATCAAAACAGTAGAATCAATCAGAACGATTATCCACCTTGGCAAATAACTAAGATTATTAATGTTAAACCTTAAATTTTCAATAGAAAAACTACTAGAAAACAAATTAGCAGTAACATTTTTTTTATCTGTCTTCAAAATTTATTTATTTAATAGAATTTACTTCTTAATTTTTTAACAAAAATAGAGAATAATTCGTTTGTTTGTTTGCAATAAAAATAAAACTATTTTCATTATCCCGCCTAAATATTAATAAAAATCGACGAATTACACAAAATTTAAAATAATATTAATAAAAATTAAAAATTACCTTTTATGTTTCAACAACTGAAATAAGTAATCTCCATAACCTGATTTTAATAATGGCTGAGCTAAAACTTTGAGTTGCTCATCATCAATAAAACCTTGGCGCCAAGCAATTTCTTCGATACAACCTACTTTTAATCCTTGACGTTCTTCTAAAACTTGAACAAACTGTCCTGCCTGCATTAAACTATTAAATGTACCTGTATCGAGCCAAGCAGTTCCTCTATTAAGAATACCAACTTTTAATTTACTTTGACTTAAATATACTTTATTTACATCGGTAATTTCGTATTCACCTCGAGGACTAGGTTTAATGTTTTTGGCTATTTCCACAACTGAATTGTCATAGAAATACAATCCTGGAACGGCATAATTAGACTTAGGCTCTAATGGTTTTTCTTCGATAGAAAGTGCCTTCAAATTTTCATCAAATTCTACCACACCATATCTTTCGGGATCCGAAACATGATACGCAAAAACTACTCCTCCATTTGGTTTTGTGTTTGATTTTAATAATTCACCCATATTAGCACCAAAGAAAATATTGTCTCCTAATACCAAAGCAACACTATCATCCCCTATAAATGGTTCGCCAATTACAAAAGCTTGAGCTAAACCATTTGGAATAATTTGTTCTGCATAGCTAAACTTACAACCTATAGCAGTTCCATCTCCTAATAACTTTTTAAAATTCGGTAAATCATGAGGTGTTGATATGATTAGTATTTCATTTATTCCTGCCATCATCAAAGTTGATAACGGATAATAAATCATTGGTTTATCGTAAACTGGCATCATTTGCTTACTCATTGCCAATGTCAAGGGGTGTAATCTGGTGCCAGATCCTCCGGCTAATATTATTCCTTTCATAATGTTTTCGTGCAGAAAATTTGGTTTTATTTTTAAAAATTAAATATATTACTATTCACTTTTATTTAGTTTATCCATCATTATCTTTAAACTCACAAGATAATCTATTGATTCTATACCATAAACAGCACTAATTTTGGATTTATCCAATAAAGAATAAGCTGGCCTTTGAGCAGGTGTAGGATAACTTGAGGCAGCAATTCCGTTAACGACACATGTTTTTTGTGCAATTTCTTTAATAGCTATTGCAAAATCGCACCAACTAATTTCTCCTGCATTTGAATAATGATAAATACCTGGCTCCCATTTTTTACTATCCAAAATAGTCAAAATAACCTGAGCCAAATCTGCTGCATAAGTTGGAGATCCCACTTGATCATTTACCACATTTAATGATTCTCTTTCGGTCATTAATCGCAACATAGTTTTTACAAAATTATTTCCAAATTGAGAATAAACCCAAGCTGTACGTATAATAATACTTTCAGGATCATTTTTTAAACACGCGATTTCACCCGCTAATTTAGTAATTCCGTAAACACTCTTAGGGTTAGGTTGATCTTCTTCTTTATAAGCTATTGGCGAAGTACCGTCAAAAACATAATCAGTAGAAACATGTACAAGTTTTGCTCCATTTTCATAACACAATGTTGCTAAAGTAGCTATTGCAAGGTGATTGATAGCATCTGCAACAACTGAATCAGTCTCTGCTTTATCAACAGCAGTATAAGCAGCGCAATTAATAACAATATTAGGTTGAATGATCTTAAAATTAGTTATAATTTCATCGGCATCATTTAAAGGAAAATCTGCAATATCAGTAAAAACAAATTCGAAATTAGGATAATTCGAAGCTAATTCTTTTATTTCTGAACCCAATTGTCCATTAGCTCCTGTTACAAGTATTTTTTTCATATTATTCAAAAGACCAATCAATTTCATTAAAATTATTCAAGATCAAATCTTTTTCGGAAACAATAATTTCATGTGGATTTAATTGCCAATCAATTGCCAGAGTAGGATCATCATATCGAATTCCTCTTTCACTATCTTTATGATACAATTGATCTACTTTATACATTACCGAAGCAGTTTCACTCAATACCGAAAAACCATGCGCAAAACCATGCGGTACCATCAATTGTTTTTTGTTTGTAGCACTTAGAATTATGCTAAAATGTTGTCCGTAAGTAGGTGATTTTTTACGCAAATCAACAGCAACATCTAAAATTTCACCTTCTAAAACACGAACAAGCTTTGCTTGAGCAAAAGGATTAATTTGCAAATGCAACCCTCTTATTACTCCTCGTTTAGAGAAAGACTGATTGTCCTGAATAAATTGGTAATTAATTCCTAAATCTTCTAATTTATTTTTATTGTAGGATTCAAAAAAATAACCTCTTTCGTCTTCATAAATATTTGGAGTTAGAATTACTAAATCC
>CANCPC010000143.1 GCA_947379965.1 Flavobacteriaceae bacterium
GAATTCACACCACTTAAATTTTCAGAAGTGGTAGATAATATAGTAATGTCATTATCAAAATGATAATTCCACCACTCTTTTGAGTTATTAAAGTTATTATTAAGCATGAATGAATATGTTTGATTTCTTGGTTTTATATGGGACCTATTAATTCCCATTTTTGAAACTTTTTTAAAGCCATGATTTTTAAAGACTTTTAACGCTTCGTGAGTAATCCCAACTACTCGCCAAGGATTTTCGGCTTCACCAAGTAAATCTGAAAGCAATCGTACTTTTTTGGCATTGCCAACTCTCATTTTTACTAGTAATTTATAATCGTGATATAAATCTTCTTCTGTCATTTTTTATGGTTGTTATATTTTTACTCAATAACTAGTTTACCACTTTTTGTTTCTCCATTTTCGCCAAAAACTTTATATAAATAAACTCCTTTTGGTTGGTTTGATATATCTATTGTAGTTTCATTTGATGAAATAACGGCATCATATACTTTTTGACCCAAAATAGTATAGATACAAATAGATTTACCAGCATTCATTTCATTAGTTTTAAGAGCATAAACACCTCTACTTGGATTTGGGTAAATTCCCATAGTGTTTTTATTAAGCACTGTATTAGTTATAGATAAAGAATTACCACCTTTAATTCTTGCTATATAATTTAAGCCATAATCACCAAATAATGTAAATAATCCTCCAATAATTATTTTTCCATCGCTTTGAATGGAAGTAGTAAAAATAATACTATTCGTTTCAGCAAGGGCTGTGTCAATTGTTCCGTCAACATTCAAACGACATAGATTACTAATACGTAATCCACCCGGGGATAATCCACCAGTACTAAATTGACCACCTACAATTAGTTTACCATCATTTTGAAGAGATATAGAATTAACTCTACAAGTACCAATATCAAACGCAGGAATATTATTTAACCCATTGTTAAAAGTATTATCAAAACTTCCGTTTGAATTCAAACGAGCAATGGATTTAAGCGAAACACCATTTAATGTTTGGAATAGACCTCCAAAAATGATTTTTCCATCGTTTTGTATGGCACAAGTATATATATCAACTACTTTACCATTTGTTGATGTAAATGTAGTTCCTGTATTAAACGAAGTGTCAAGAGTTCCATCTATATTAAGTCGCGAAATTCGCTTTATATTTGTACCACCATCGGCAATAATAATTTTCTCATCGCTTTGAATAGCAGCAGTATTTACACCACCTATATTTGCTACATTCGCCATGAAAGAAGCATCAAAAGAACCGTTTACATTTAGTCGAGCAATACTGTTATAAGGAAAAAAACCACCTCCAACAATAATTATTTTTCCATCATTTTGAATATATATATTATTGACAGTACTACCAGATGATAATGTATTAGTAAATGCGTTATCAAGTGTTCCATCAATGTTTAGCCGGACAATATAATTTTTTTTTATTCCATTGTAATATGTGAAATCACCACCAATTATTATTTTCCCATCGTTTTGAATAGCAATAGCATTGATAACTCCAGGTCCGAAGGGGGATTGTGTTCCTGTACCAGTATTAAATGAAGTGTCAAGAGTTCCATCAACATTGAGTCGCGTAATGGTTATTTTACTTTCTCCATTATATGAAGTAAATTTACCACCAATAAGAATTTTGCCATCAATTTGAGTAGCGGTGCAATATACTGTATTGTTTGCAGATGAATTGAAAAGAGTTCCGTCTGCATTAAGTCTGGCAATTCGATTATTTTGAAAGTTATTATATAATGAGAAAGCACCACTAATAATAATGTTTCCGCTACTTTGAATGGACATAGCATAAACAGAATTATTTAATCCAGCTCCAGAATTAAATGTACTATCAAAACCTCCGTTTGAACCAATGCGAGCAATACGTTTACTTGCATTTCCATTGTAAGATGTAAAATTGCCCACAATAATTATACTATCATTATTTAATATCGCCATAGATGAAACTTCATCGTTTGGTCCTGTACCTGGGTTAAACGTTGTATCTAGGCTTCCATTAGCATTCAAACGAGCTATATTTTTTCTAGCAACGCCTGCATAGTTAGTAAAATTACCAGCAATAATTAGTTTGCCATTAGTTAATGTAGTAATAGAATTTATCGTCCCTAATGGTCCTCCATCTGGGAAAAACGTATAATCAATAGTACCGTCAGAATTTAACCTAGCAAGTCTATTTCTAGAAAGGTTATTGTAGGTAGTAAAAGCCCCTGATATGATAATTTTTGAATCAATTTGTATAACAATGTCACTAACTGTATTATTTGCCCCTACTCCCATATTAAACGAATCATCAATTGTTCCATCTGCATTTAATCTAGCAATGTTGTTTTTCGTAGTTCCATTATAGTCAGAAAAAGCACCTCCAATAATAATTTTTCCATCATTTTGAATTGCTGTAGAATTAAGAAAATTATTTACGCCAGTTCCAGGATCGAAAGTTAGGTCAAGTCCACCATTTGAATTTAGGCGTGCAATACATTTTCTAGCTATACCATTGTAAGTTGAAAAAGAACCACCTATGATAATTTTACCATCACTTTGAATAGAAGTAGTTTCTACAGTAAAATTAGCACCTGTTCCTGGGTTAAATGATGTGTCAAGAGTTAGATCAGCATTTAAACGAGCAATCCGATTTATAGAAATGCCATTATATGTTGTAAAATCACCACCAATTATTAATTTACCATCGTTCTGAATAGAGATAGTTCGGACATTATCATTAGCACCTGTGATGCCCGATGGGTTAAAAGTTAAATCTACACCTTGGGCGTAAATTGTAATGCTAAAAATCATTAATACAAAAGTAATTAGTAATCGTTTTTTCATAATTTCTACAAAATGTTGTTTTTCTATTTAGATAGATATGGTTTTTTTTATATTAGGTGAAATATTTTATTTACAATAATTATAAGTTGTAGCTTTATCATCTTTAATAATCATAACCCATCCTTTTGATATTGGCGTTGCATCCCATATCCTTATTATGATGTTTCTTTTTTTAGAAAAGAATTCTGCTCCTAAATCTTTTTTATAGGTCTGTTTCAGTTCACTAAGACTAATATTAAATAATCGAGCTGTACCGGAGTATATTGCAATTTCTTTCTTTGATACGATAAATTTACCATTCATAGGTATTTCCCCTAATGTGTCTGATGGGACGAATCTATCATCCACTAATTGTTGGTTCTCCTTGGAACATATTTTCCATGTTTTTTGAGAAAAAGCCGAAGTAATGAACATAGAGGTAAGAGCAAACACAAAAATTATTTTTTTCATAATGGTTTATTTTTTGTTAAATAATTCTCAAATTTATTTTATTATTATCTAAATTTAGCCCATAAATAGCCCACAATGAAAAAAGATTTTACTCAAATACTAATTGATATACAGAAGAAATCGGGTATTACGGTGGATAATTTAAGGGATATAAAAAATCTAAAAGAAGAGATTGAAGATAGTCTTGAAGTTAAAATTGGCTACAATACTTTGAGAAGGTTGTTTGGTTTTTTACCAAAAACAGCACCTCAAAATGCAACATTAACTGTATTATCTAAATATTTGGGATTTACATCCTATTCCAATTATATCAACAACAAGCTGAATTATGATGAATGGTATTTTCAAATTAAAATGTTGCGATTACAACTTAACCAAAATGAATTAGATAAAAATGAGGTAATACAATTTAATTATTCATTACAAAACGAAAATAATATTATCGCTATTGCAAATTATGTTTGTTTTTTAATTGAAAAAAATCAGAAAAACTCTCTTATCGTCTTTTTTACCGTTTTTGATTACAAAAAATTAACCGACAATGCGCTTACAAAATTTGCTCTCCTAATTACTTTTAGCTTTTATAAATTAGAAACTAAAGTTGCTTTAGGTATTTACAAAACTCTAATTTCATTTGATAGTTTTAGAAATTCGGTACCCTTGTGCTTCATTGATTATTCGCATTTGAACGGATATTATATTGAGGTAATTAACATGATAAATAAACTAAATACCAATGAATCCGATTTTCTTTTTACCTCTTTGATGAAGTTTTATCAAAAATTTTATTCTAATGAAAACCACAGTCAGATTTTAATTGATTACCCAAAAAAGCCAGAACAAATATACCCGGTTTTATTGGGCAGATATTATGGTTATAAAATATTGAGTGAAGAAAAAATAGACAAAACACTTGTAAATTCAATTAAACAAGAACTCAAATCAGCAAATCCACGTTTATTCTTGATCGAGATAATTCCTGCGCTAGTTGTGGTTGAAGCTAATGATTTTTTAGATTCAATAATTGAAAAATATTATGAAGAACTATTTGAAGTGGATAGATGGTCTTCAATAAGCACTATTGCTAACTATTTAATAGGTTTAGCGAATCTTAATATATACAAGGGAAATATAAAAGCGGCTAAAAATAATTTGAATTTAGTCGAATTAGATAAGATTGAATTATCTTAC
>CANCPC010000144.1 GCA_947379965.1 Flavobacteriaceae bacterium
GCTGCATTTGGTGTGAGTTCACTTACTTCAAATACAACTGGAGAATACAACACTGCAACTGGACCAAACTCACTTACTCATAACTCTTCAGGGTCTAATAACACTGCAACAGGATTTCAATCTCTTGATACTAATTCTACAGGATCTAATAATACTGCAATAGGTTATAAAGCTGACGTTACTACAGATGGGTTAACAAATGTTACAGCAATAGGATATGGAGCAAGTGTAGATGCAAGTAACACGATTCAATTAGGTAATGGTGGTATAACTGATGTTAAAACTTCAGGTAAAGTAACAGCATCAGGTTTTAAAACTCCGTCAGGAACCTCTTCTCAATATTTAATGGCAGATGGAAGTGTTTACGATGCCTCGGTACAAGAATCAATTATTGCTACAATGCAGACGGAAATAGCTTTGCTAAAAACTCAAGTAGCTACTTTATTATCTTCTAACACACCTCCGGTAGTTTCAGTTGCAATTGGCGATACGTACCAAGGTGGAATTGTTTTTTACTTGTTACAACCCGGTGACCCAAATTATGATGCAAATACCCCTCATGGATTAATTGCAGCCACAGAAGATCAAGGTATTGATAACGTTAAATGGGATCAATTTGTTTATAGCGAAATACCAGGTATAAATGATGGCATTGGATATGGATCGGCAAATACAACTAAAATAATTGATAGTATAGGTTCTTCAACTAATTTTGCAGCAGGACTAGCAAGAGCATATAGAGGAGGCGGGTATTCAGATTGGTATGTGCCAAGTTTAGATGAATTAAACCAGTTATATTTAAATAGGAGTTATTTTACTGGTAGTGCTCGTTTTGTTTCATTACAATATTGGAGTAGTTCACAGTTTGCTAATTGGGCTGCTATAGTACAAGATTTAAATGCCGGTTGGACACAAGGTAGAAATAGAGGAGATGTTGCGGGTCTTCGCGCAATAAGATCTTTTTAAATATTTGATAATTAGTTACCCTCCGATCATTTAGAGGGTAAATAAATTTAGAATTAAAATTGCATTAAATTAATCAATATGAAAAATAAATATATTTATCTAATACTCTGTCTCTTGTTACTGGGCATTCCAAGTGTTCATGCCATGCAAATATTTGTAAAAACACTAACGGAAGAACGATTACGCTAGAAGTAGAACCTTCGGATTCTATTGATAATGTGAAACAAAAAATTCAAGATAGTGAAGGAGTTTGGCCAGACACACAATTTTTAATTTTTGCAGGAAAATTACTTGAGGACGGTCGCACATTAGCTGATTATAACATTCAGAAAGAGTCTACCCTTCACTTGATTACAAGAGAACTAAATATTATTTCAGTTGCATCTAATTCCGGTTTTAATATTAAAACAGGAACGGTCATTGGCGCTCAAGGTCTCGATCTCACGCCGGCTTCTGATTTCAGTATTACTTCAAATTTATCTCGGCATACTACTGTGAGCAATACGACAACTATAGCCCATATCAATAAGAGTTATCAGTTTGGAGCTACCACGGCGGCTTTTAGTGGTGCAATAAAGTTTAACTATCTTGATTCAGATTTAAATGGGCTTACTGAAAGCGGTTTGAAATTGCTTTACAATGACGGCACTACTTGGAATACTGATAATGCTAGTGTCAATAACGCTATTGCCAAATATGAAACGGCTACTTTATCAGCAAAAAATCTGAATGAATTGTCGTTAGGAATTAGTAACAGTACTACTACCACAATTCTAGATTCGCAATGTGGTACCACTTTAGTGGCTCTTAATTCTACTATTAATTGTTATCCTGTCACTAATGCAACGTCTTATAAGTTCAAAATTGTAAATTTGAGTAACAATTCCATCCGATATTATCTATCCGGAACGAATTCATTTAACCTTTCTCAAGTATCAGGAATCTTATATAATTCTACTTATTCTATAAGTGTTGCGGCTGTTATTGGTAAAACTATCAAGGCCTATGGAACTGCTTGTAACTTGATGACGCCACACCCACCTTATTCTAAAATTCAGGATTCGCAATGTGGACAAACTTTGGCTAGTTTAGGAGACCGAACTGCTATTATTGCAAATGCAGTTTCAGGAGCTACAAAATACCGTTTTAAAGTGGTTGCCAATGGCGAAACAAAATTATTGAATCCGCAGGTCGTTATTTTTATTTAACTTCTTTGCCAGGGGGTGTGTTATTTAATACCGAATATACCATTAGTGTTGCCATTCAATATAATGGGGTTTGGGAAGATTTGTATGGAACCGAATGTGTAGTAAGAACGCCATCAGGACTTACTAAAATTCAAGACTCACAATTTGGAAAACCAATATCAAGCTTGAGTACCGTTTTATTTGCTAATTCAGTATATAGTGCCTCAAACTATCGTTTTAAAGTGGTAGCCAATGGAACTACAAGATTTTTGGAATCAACAGTTAGATCTTTTCGATTGACTTCATTGTTAGGAGGAGCTTCGTATAATACTACATATACCATTAGCGTTGCTACAAAGTACAATGACAAATGGGGTGATTATGGAGATGAATGTTTTATAGCTACACCTTTTAGAACGGTGCCTTCTGTTACAAGACAAGCGAGTGCAATTAGCGCTAAAGAAAATGTAATGACAGAAGTTTTAGTTATATCTTATCCTAATCCATATACATCTAACTTTAAATTTGATTTCAATTCGCCAAGCGATAATGAGGTTGCAGTGGTTATTTTTGACATGGCTGGAAAACAAATAGAAAGTCGTAAAGTAAACCCTTCAGAGATGAACAACTTGGAACTTGGAAGTAATTATCCATCTGGAGTTTACAATGTTATTGTAACTCAAGGAACGGAAATTAAAACACTTCGGGTGATCAAGAAATAATTAGATTATTAAACAATCAAAGCCCTCAGCATGTATTTGCAGAGGGCTTTTTTTATGAATATTACCAATCAATTTTTGATTTTCCTTTTGATTTCAGGTATTCATTCGTTTGACTAAAATGCTTATTTCCGAACCATTTGCCTTGATTGGCACTCATTGGTGAAGGATGTCCCGATTCTAAAACAAGATGTTTGTTTCGATCAATTTTCGAACCTTTTTTTTGAGCAAAATTACCCCATAGCAAGAATACAATCTGTTCTTTTTCATCTGAAATTTTCTGAATTACTGTATCGGTAAAAGTATTCCATCTCAAATGTTTGTGACTATTTGGATGATCCATTCGTACAGAAAGCGAAGCATTTAAAAGTAAAACACCTTGATTAGCCCAAGGTACTAAATTGCCAGAAATAGGAAAAAAAAGAGTTCCTAAATCTTCATTCAATTCCCTAAAAATATTGCGTAACGATGGTGGAATTCGGACACCATCATTTACCGAAAAACACAATCCATTGGCTTCATGAATTCCGTGATACGGATCTTGGCCAATGATAACCACTTTTAAATCCTCGAAAGAACAATGATCGAAAGCCGAGAAAATCAATTCCTTTGGTGGAAAACAAGTTTGATTTTGGTATTCTTCATCAACAGCTTTCATCAAATCCTGAAAATAGGATTTCTGGATTTCATCCGCCAAAATAGTTTGCCAAGAAGAATTAAGTTTGGGTTGCATATTTAAAAATTATTTCACAAAGATACACGAAGATTCCAAGGAGATTTTTAAAATAATTAATCAAAAAAAAATATGTGGCTTTTGTATTTCTCTCTTTGTGAATCTTCGTGAAATAACATTATGTTTTCGCTCCGCAAAGTCTCTGACTTTGAGGTAGTGTCTTTCGGTTTTTAACCGATTTAGTTTTGTGCTATTTTTTTTTAGTCAGAGACTGACAATCACATCCTCAAAGTCGGAGACATTGCGGAGCGATTATTGGATGTGAATTTTATTGACAATTATCAAATATCGTTAATGCTGTTGGATTAAATAAATTGCCATACACATACAAATTAAAACCAGTCTTGGAAATATAATTTTTTAACGCACAATAATTTGATAATTTAGGATTATTATGAACATTAAAGCTAGTTGTCCCAGATTTACTTTCAAGTTGTTCAAACCCATTTAAAGAATTTAAATTTGCATTATTATAAATTGATATACTATAGCCATTAACTTGTTTTAATCCTTCTAAACCTTTTAAATCTATCAAAGAATTATTGTTGTATAAAGTTAATTCAGCCTCGTTTAATGAGCCTCCTAGATATTGAACATTTTGCAAACCATCAAGTGACTTAAGATTTTCATTGTCATTGATCATAATTTTACTTGTGATGTTTCCAATTTTTGTAAGATTCAGTAAACTTTGATTATTAGTTATAAATAAATATTGAATTGTGGCTGAATTACTTAAACCCGAAAGCGACAGGAGTTTTGGGTTATTTTTAATAGAAAGATATTGAATCGTTTTTAGATTAGATAAACCCGTTAAATCCACCAAATTAGGATTATTATAAATATTTATATAAAAACTAACATTTTCAATATTT
>CANCPC010000145.1 GCA_947379965.1 Flavobacteriaceae bacterium
TTGAGGGTTCTTCTTTTCTAATTTATTCTGAAGTAATTGATTTGCCAATAGTTTATCTATCAATTCATCCTTTGTTAAATGATGAAAAACTGTTTTAATTTTATTTTTAAAATAATCTGAAACTTCATGATTAGGTTTTGTTTTGAAGATTTTTTTGGCCCATAATAAAGTATTATTATCGTCGATATTTTCTATGGATGGTTTTTGGAATTTGGTGAATTTAATTCCTAATTCTTTTTCGAAATCAGCAATTTCAATAACTTCTTCTTGTTGCAAAACGGTTAACGAAAGTCCTTTGGCACCTGCCCTAGAAGTTCTCCCGCTACGGTGCACATAAGCTTCATAAACTTCTGGTAAATGATAATTTACCACATACGAAATTTCCTTTACGTCGATTCCTCTTGCCGCCAAGTCGGTTGCAACCAAAATATTAATGTGTCCCTCTCGAAATTGTTCCATAATTCGATCCCTAATGCCTTGCGATAAGCTACCGTGTATAGCTCCTGACAAAAACCGGTTGATAGCCAAGTTCTTTGCCAATTTATTAACTGCTGCTTTGGTTTTACAAAAAATGATACCGCGTTCCCCTTCTTTTGAAGTTAGGAAATGCATCAAAACATCGAGTTTTTCAATTGGATCTACGACAATATATTGGTGATCGATTCCTTGATTCCCAAGGGCTTGCATATCAGCACTTACTTGTACAACATTTTTGTTTAAATAATTCTGAATTAATTGTTTAATGGTTCCGGGCATTGTAGCCGAAAACAAAAATGTTCTATGATTTTGAGGTAATTTAGCAATAATTTCGTCTAAACTTTCTTTTAAAATAGAAACCATTTCATCGGCTTCATCAAGAACGAGAAATCTGGTTTCCATAAGATTTATTGCTTTGCGTTGTATTAAATCGATCAAACGACCTGGTGTTGCCACTACAATATGTGTTGGAGTTACCAAACGTTCTATTTGAGGTTTTATAGGGATTCCCCCGCAAGTTGCTGCAATAGAAACCTCCGGTAAATATTTTGCAAAAGCCACTAAATTACTAAAAATCTGATGTCCTAATTCGCGTGTTGGTACTAGAATTATTGCTTGAACTAAGGTAGAATTAGTGTCTATTAATTGTAATAAAGGCAATCCAAATGCGGCTGTTTTTCCAGTTCCTGTTTTGGCAAGTCCAACAAGATCAGTTGTATTTGCTAAAAGTAACGGAATGGTTTTGGTTTGGATTTCTGTTGGCGCAACAAATTTCAACTCAGTTATGGCTTTTTGTAAAGGCGCTGAGATTCCTAAATCAGAGAATTGTTTTGACATGTATTCGATTTAATATTTTATAAAATTGTTGTTTATGAAGCGCTTCCCGCTTGAGTTCTGAAGACTAAAAATAGAAACTTTCACACTATTTTTAATCAGCTTCATTCATAATTTTCTCACGATACTTCTTCCCTATTAATAAAGTTAATTTCAGTTTGTAATCTTCTACTAACCATTCGCGATAGTTTTTACTACATTGACTCAAACATTTTGCATAACGTTTCAAACGGCATTCAATATCAGGATCTAACTCTTTGAATAATAATTTTGCCTCACGTAGATCTTCGGAATTATCTACACACATTGCAGCATGTTGTTCCAATGATTTTTCTAAAACTACTTTCGAACGCAAATTTTGTGCAATCACTTTTTTATGTTCTTCATCAACATCAAATGTTACCTCTGGTGTTTTAGCAAATTTAGCACGCAATTCTGGTGGCATCGTATATTTGAAATACAATTCAATTTCGGAATCGTCACGAAGATTTTCTAAATAAAATTCGGGTGATTTAAAAATGTGTTGCCAGTTCACTGGATCGCTCCATAAACCAAAACGGGCTGCATTATTACCTAAATCAATGACAGTAAATGAATCTTTATTTGGTAATTTTCGCGAACCGCGTCCAATCATTTGAAAATATAATGTCAAAGATTTTGTAGCTCTATTTAATATAATTGTTTCAACTGTTGGCTCATCAAATCCTGTTGTAAGAATCCCAACTGAGGTTAATATTGCATCTGGAGTTTTTTTGAACCACTGCAAAATATCCTTTCTTTCTTCGGCATTGCAGGTATTATCAAGATGACGAATACTATATCCGGCTTCTCTAAAGGTTTCGTATACATACAAAGAAGTATTGATACCATTGTTGAAAATCAAGGTTTTTTTGCCTAAAGACTTTTCAGTATAAGCATGCAATAATTTCTCTTGCATTGCCATATTGGTATATAAATCATCCGAAGATTTTACGGTATAGTCTCCATTTATTCCCACTTTCAATGAGGTTAAACCCACATCATAACTGTAGGTAATGGCTTTCGCCAAAAATCCTTTTTCGATTAATGAATTAATAGTGTCTCCTACAATTAATTCATCATAATTTTCATGCATGGGTAACTTAACATTCGAACTCAAAGGCGTTGCAGTAACTCCTAAAATAAATGCATTTTTAAAAGAACTTAATAATTTTCTAAAGGAATTATAATGCGCTTCATCAATGATAACTAACCCAATATTGTCGAGATGTAATTTTTCGTCATTGATACGATTTTTTAAAGTTTCTACCATGGCAACAAAACAAGAATAATCGTTCTGATCCGGAAGTTCTTTTACTTTACTATTGATAATTTTATTTTTGACATCAAAACCTTTCAGCATTTTTGAAGTTTGCTTGCAAAGCTCTATCCGATGAGTCAAAACCACTACTTTTTTATCGTATTTAGATAGATATTGTCTAACAATTTCCGAAAAAATAACTGTTTTTCCTCCACCAGTTGGCAATTGATATAGTAAATGATGATTCGTGGGAGCATTATCCAATCTTTCAAAAATAGCTTCTATATCCCCTTTCTGATACGAATAAAGTTCTTTTCTATCTTCTAATTCCGTTTCTATTGTATTTTGAGGCATTGTATTTTAGATGGTTTTTTGCAAAAATACATCTAAAAAAGAGTTATTTCATAAAATTATAGTATAAATAAAAGCGAATATTTAATAAAAACATTCTACAGGAAGTATTTAATATTCAAATCGTTCTATTATTGCAGAAAATTCTTCCTTATTAAACCAATTTTGTCGACTAGATTCATTCGAAATAGATACAATTCGGGTTTTAAATTCATCTAAAACACCATTACTAATCATAAAAATAACAGCTTGTTCGTATGATTTCAGCATGCTTTTGAAGAATTGCTCTTGATTTACAATTCGTTCTGCCGAAAAAGTTTGTGAAATTTCTATAGAATATAGCATTAGATCACTAATAATATATGGATCAACACCCAATACAATAAAATGCTTAATATACTTTTGTGCAACGGAACGACGCATCTTCGGTCTTCTAGGTTTTCCAGATATTGTTCTTTGTGGGAAATATTCTAAAGAAATTTTAAGTTTACTTTCTTGTAATAATAAATCCTCTTTTGGGTTAAAAGCAAAATCATAATAGGTTTTTACAGGAACGAATTTATCATACAATTCGATAATCTGTTCTTCAAGTTGCTTTTTATTCAGTTCGGTTAAATATTTTTTTAAATCTCGTTTACTCATTATTTGGGTATATAATTGCAAAAGTAAATTACTTTAGTATTGAAACCTTCAAAAATCAATGTTAATACGTAATTTTGTATTTAAAAATATTAAAAATATATTAATGGTGAAAATTTTCAAGAACGTTGCAATCCTAGAAGGAATATCATATTTGATTTTATTCTCGAATATGCTTCTTATCAAACCCATAAATCCCATATTATATCAAACGTTATTATTCCCAATTGGTATGTCTCACGGAATTTTATTTATAGGTTATATAATTTTAGCTTCTTGGATAAAAAAATCTCAAGATTGGGATTTTAAAATATTTGCAACTGTATTAATTGCTTCACTCCTGCCATTAGCAACATTTTTCATAGAAAAAAAATATTTAAAAAATGCATAGTTTATTAGAAAAAATATTCGGTTGGTGCTATCTTTTGTTCTATAAATGGAATTTTGAAGAAACAATTGCAGCTTACACAAGCCTAATTATAAATGTTTTAATTTTAAGCGTTTTATCCTATTTAATATTTATTTTTTTCAGGTTTCTGCTAGTAACAATTATGGGAATAGTTGCTCGAAAAACAAAAACAAAATTTGATGATTTGTTAATTTCAAATAAAACAGCTGTTTACATTTCACATCTAATTCCATTATTATTTATCTACAAATCTGTTCCAATCATTTTAAAACAATATGATTACTGGGAAGGTATATTCGGAAAATTAATTGGTATCTATATCATAATATTAGTACTATGGATAATAAGATCGGTATTCAATGCACTAAAAGATTATCTAAAAGGAATACCAAAATTTAGCGATAAACCGATCGATAGTTATATTCAGGTAATCATGATTGTACTTTGGATAATGGGAATTACA
>CANCPC010000146.1 GCA_947379965.1 Flavobacteriaceae bacterium
TAAATTCATTTCTTCAAAGCAATTTAAATCTATCTATTAATAGCAAGCAACTTAGTATAATATTATTAGTTATTACCATAGTAGTTTCAATTAAATGTATTTTATTTTTATTCTATGACAGTATTCAAAAGATAAGTGTTTCTTCAAAATATTTATACTTAATAGGATATAGCTTACTTCCATTTGTATTTATAACTCAAATTCCATTTGGTGAAAAAGGATATAACCCCAAAATTATTATTAGTATCTTTATTTTAATTTGGACGAATGACACCTTTGCATTTATAGTTGGAAAATCCATCGGAAAAAGAAAATTATTCGAAAAAGTATCCCCAAAGAAAACCATTGAAGGATTCGTTGGTGGAGTCCTATTTGCAGTTTTTGCTAGTTATTTGATATCTAAATATTATTTTGCTCCAAAGGATTATTATTTAAAAAAGTCAATACTAATTTGGATGACGATTGCACTTATTATTGGGATTTTCGGAACGATTGGCGATTTAATTGAATCAAAATTTAAACGTATTGCTGGAGTAAAAGACAGCGGAATAATAATGCCTGGCCACGGAGGTATTCTAGATCGACTAGATAGTATTATATTTGTGGCACCAATTGTATTTTTGTTTTACCAAATTTTAAACTATGTTTCATAAAGAAGGCGCTCAATCCATATTATTCGGGACTGTATTTACAGCTGTTGTACTATTATTAACCGATAAATTCATTGACACATATTGGATTAAATTGGCTGTTGAAATCGTGACTTTTTTGTTTTTGATAATTATTTTACAATTTTTTAGAAATCCAAAACGGAATTTTATTAAAAATGAAAATCAAATATTATCTCCTGTAGACGGAAAAGTAGTAGTGATAGAAGAAGTTTTCGAGAGTGAATATTTCAAAGACAAACGTTTGCAAGTTTCTATATTCATGTCCCCAATCAATGTTCATGTAACGCGATATGGACTTGGAGGAATTGTAAAATTTAGCAAATATCATCCAGGGAAATTCTTAGTTGCTTGGCATCCAAAAGCAAGTGAAGAAAACGAAAGAACGACCATTGTTATCGAAAATAAAACATTTGGCGAAGTACTTTACAGACAAATCGCCGGAGCCTTGGCTCGAAGAATTGTAAATTATGCAGAAGAAGGAATGCAAGTAATTCAGGGTGAAGATGCTGGATTTATAAAATTTGGTTCAAGAGTAGATTTATTCTTACCTTTGGGTACGCCAATAAATGTAGTCCTGAATCAAAAAGCAATTGGCGGAAAAACAATTATTGCAACAAAATCTTAATGACCGAAAAAGATTTAGATACACGATTTCAAGAAGCATTTGAAATTGCTTCTAATATGACACAGGCTTCTTTGCCACAAGATGTGCAGCTGCGTCTTTATGCGTTTTACAAACAAGCTACTTTTGGCTCGGCAAACTACAATCAATCGGAGCATTTTGATCTAAGAAATGCTTTTAAAACAAATGCATGGATACAAATTAGCCACTTATCTGTATCCGAATCTAAAGAAAGATATATCGAGATTATTAATTCCCTAATGGAAAAAAAATAATTTCAATTTTAAAATTAAGAAATGAACCTAACAAATCTAGATTTAAATATCGATTTTGAATGGTAAACTCTATATTCTAACAAACAAATAGTAACTAAGTATGAAAAAAAGTTCTTTTATAGTTCTAAATATTTTAATTTCTGTTTTTTTCATAGCATGTAATAACAAAAAAATGATCGATGTTGTAGACGTTCCATTACCTGAAGTAGAACAAAAAACAACCGTAATAGGAAATCCTGATGAAGTAAAAGCAAACGAAGGTACCTTTCAATTAGAAAAACTGCCTTATGATTATACTGCTTTAGAATCAAACATTTCTTCATTTACAATGGAAAATCATTATTCTAAACATTATTTAGCTTTCACCAATAATTTGAATAAAGTGATAACAGGAACCGATCTAGAAGCATTAACGATCGAAGAGATTTTAGCGAAATTAGATCCAAGTAATGCCGAAATAAGAAACAATGCCGGTGGTTATTACAATCATTCCTTATATTTCAAATGTATAACTCCAAGAAATGGTGGTGGTCAACCAAAAGATAGCTTAGCAACTGCAATTAATACTAAATTTGGATCTTTTACCAATTTTACAGCCCTTTTCAAAGACGAAGCCTCCAAGCAATTTGGTTCTGCCTGGGTTTGGTTAATTGTGGATAAATCCGGAAATCTTCAAATCACAAGTACCCAGAATCAAGATAATCCTTTGATGCGAAATGCAACAGTTAATGGAAAACCAATCTTAGCCTTAGATCTTTGGGAACATGCTTATTATTTAAGTTATCAGAACAAAAGAAGTGCTTATGTAGATGCTTTTTTCAATGTTATTAATTGGAAAAAAGTCGGCGAAAATTACAATGAGGCTTTGAAGAAGTAAAATTCAAAAGAATAAAAAAAGGGTAAAATGTTCAATTCATTTTACCCTTTTTTTTATTAAGTAAGTATAGTTACAATTGAAAAATAAATGATTCCGAAGGGCCAATACTAATTTGTGCTTTTCCTTCCCCTTTTTCTACTCTCAATTGAGTTATTTTTTGATGATACAATTGATCGGTTATTGTATAAGTTCCATCTTTCAAATTCCATTTTTGAATTATATCAGCCGGAATTCGTAGTTCGAAATTACTAGATGCAAGCGAATAAAAATTAGTTACAACAATTAGTTTTTGTGTATCAGACCAACGCGTATAAGCATAAATGGCTATGTCATAACCGGGAGTACTATTGCGATTTGCCGTTTGAATTTCTTGAAATTTGCCCATTAAAGCGGTACTATTAATAGAAAAATTCAACAGTCTTTTATAAAAATCACGCAAGTCTTTTTCGTCTTGCGAAAGTTGACCTCCATCAAATTTTCCTCCATTCATCCATCGTTGATGACTAGGAACTCCAATATAATCAAAAATCGAAGTTCTAGAATGGGTTCCAAATCCAGCGTTTTCATTTCCGGCCTCTCCTACTTCTTGTCCAAAATAAATCATCGTTGGCGACGTACTTATTGTTGCCGAAACTACCATCAACGGCTTTCCTTTTTGAGCTCTTCCTGCAAATTCAGGACTTGCTATACGTTGCTCATCATGATTATCTAAGAAATGCAACATATGATGTTCGATATCTGCCATTCTGTTTTGAATGTCCGAAAGTCCGTCAGGCCAAGTTTTACCTTGAATAACTGCTTTCAAATGATCATATGTTTCGACTTTGTCATACAAATAGTCCATTTTACCTAGATGAATATAATTGCGATATTCATTTGGATTATAAACTTCTGCCATCAAAAAAGCGTTTGGATTCTTAACTTTTATAGATGAATTCATATAACTCCAAAATTCGTACGGCACCATTTCGGCCATGTCATATCTAAAACCATCTACGCCTTTCGCTGTCCAATACAAAGCAATATCGCGAAATTTTTTCCAAGAATTAGGAACGTCTTTATCCGCCCAAAAATCAAAATGCTCTTGGTACGATTTAGAATCAAAACCGGTTGGAAGTTCTGAAAAATCTTTCGAACCATCAGGGCGAATTCCGTAATTAACTTTTACCGTTTCATACCAATCGTTATGATCTGGTTTAGCCAATCTAGAGCCGTTACCGGTCCATTTTGCTGGAAACTCATCAAATTTTCCGTCAATAAGCGGATTCTTTTCCCCGTTTAAAGGGTGAATTCCATCAGGTATTTCAAAATGCATATTTGGAATATAATAAAAATTATTATCACGTTTGTATTCTACCGAAACATCATCATCGGCACCAAAATCACGAACACCTTCGGGATTGCTTTTTCCTTCATATTTTCGGGCAATATGATTAGGTACAATATCAATAATAACCTTCATGCCGGCTTTGTGCGTTCGGGCAATCAAAGCTTCGAATTCTTGCAAACGATTGGCAGGATTTACGGCCAAATCTGGGTTAACATTATAGTAATCTTTTACAGCATAGGGTGAACCAGCACGCCCTTTTACCACTTCGGGATCATCATTAGAAACTCCAATTGAGGTGTAATCACGAACTAAAGCATGGTGAGGGACACCCGTATACCAAATATAAGTAACTCCTAAATCCCTAATTTCAGTAAGTGCTTTTTCGGTAAAATCGTTGAATTTCCCCACTCCATTTTCTTCAATGGTTCCCCAAGGTTTATTATTAGTATTTGTATTTCCGAATAATCGGGTAAAAACTTGATAAACAACCTCTTTCTTTTCTGATGTCTTTTTATTATTTTCTGAATTCATTTTTATTGCTGAAGATTTACAGGCTGTTGCCAAAAGAATCACACTTATTGCTGCAACGATAGTTATTTTTTTTATCATACAAAATTATTTAACTTATTT
>CANCPC010000147.1 GCA_947379965.1 Flavobacteriaceae bacterium
AATTTTTTAATTGTTTACCAAATCTAAAATAATTTTGCCCGTTATTTTTACGGTTTTGTATGTCAACTCTATGATTTACTTTTATTTTATTAGAATAAAATATGTCATATCCATTAGCAATAACTTCTATTGACACACAAGATTCTTCACCATAAATATCAATCCAAACCGGAAACCCATTCGTTGTTTCGTATACATTTTTAAGAATTGCAAATCCACAACCAATAAATTCATTAGTGTAATATTCTTCGTCTGGAAAGTCAAAATTACTTAGTGCTTCAGCATCTGATTTAAAAACCCCTTTTATCTCTTTAAAAGCAATAATACCAATATTAGGATTGTTATCGAAAATGGTTTTCGTATTAGAAATAAAATTAGAATTCAAAGGATGTGCGTCATCGTCTAAACCAATTAGAATTTGACTTTTTGCTTTAGGGTAAAGATAGTGTCTAGCTGCTGAAGCTCCAATACTCTTCTCTGTTGAATACCATTGAACCCATTGCAATTTATTTTTAAGAATTAAAGAACCATCGGTACATCCATCTAGAAAAACCAATACTTCATGTATTGACACATCAATTAATTTAGCCAATTTATTTAGTGTAAGCTCTAGCTCAGCTTTTCTGTTTTTGGATACAATAAGTATAGATGCTTTCATGACTTTTTATCGGATAAGACTTTTTATCAATTTGATTTTATTTATGAAAGTTATTTCTTTTACTATTATAAACCAAAGCATTGGATTTAATCGGCTAACTTGAGTCCGTTTCCAATAATTCAAAATTCGTCTTGCTAACATATAACTAAAATTCATTCTTTCTGATGGATTAAGATTATGGCTTGTTTTTAGGTAAAGTTGATTAAATTCATTTATTAAAATCTTAATTTTATTTATAAAATTAAATTGAGAAAGTGCATTATCACCATAGTAATAATAAAAAACCTCTTCAGGGCTAAGATGAATACCAAAATTTGCCCAATAGTTTGAAATGATTATGGAACGTTCTCCCAAATGTTTTTTTATTTTTTTTGAAGATCGATGATTACTGTTTTCTAAAATACGATACTTCATCAAAAAATCAGGTAAATTAGCAACTTGACCAATTTTTTTTACTCGAATCCATAAATCCCAATCTTCACAGGTTGAAATATTTTCATCATATCTTAAATTATGTTTTTTTAAACTGTTGCTTCTAAAAAAAACAGAAGAATGCCCAAAAGAAGCTGCAAAAAGTAAATAATACTGAATATAATCATTCCTAGTCGGATATTCCCAACCAGAAATTGGATTTTGATTGATATCCTTCAACCAATATCCTTGAGTTCCGCACATAACTGTTTCCTTATTATTCTCTAAAAAATCAATTTGTTTTCGAAATCTTTCTGGATAACTCCAATCATCAGCATCCATCCGGGCTATATATTCATAATTTGGAAGTAATTCTTCTAAACCCCTATTTAATGTTTTGGCAATGCCTATATTCACAATATTCTTTCTATAAAAAAGACGAGAATCATTGTATTCTGAAATTATTTCTTCTGTATTATCAATTGAGAAATCGTCATATATATAGAGGTCAAAATCAGAAAACGTTTGATTCAAAATAGAGTCAACACTCTCTTTGATATAAAGAGCAGCATTATAGGAAGGTAGTAATACAGCTAATTTTTTCAATAAATGTTTTTATAAAACAATTAACAATCTGAATTTTTATTAAGATTATTAATTGTATGTTTCAAATAATCAACTGAAAGATAGTATTCTAAATCGATTCTATTTAAAAGTAAATTTTCTGGGTTTTCTTTCCATAAATTAAACAATTTTTCAATATGCTTGGCTATTTTTTTTATATCATCTACATCCGACCAATATTCATAGTCAACACCCAAAAGTCTTTTTACTTCACTTAAATATGGAGATAAAGATAGAATCATTTTATTGGCTTCCACACAATGTGGAAACTTAGCAGGCAAAAATGGGCTAATCTCTGATTTAGCCTCCAATATAATATTTATTGATGTATTTTTTTGCATATTATATACCTCATCAAAGGGAATAATTCCATCATAGACATAAAGCTCAGGAACATTTTTTTGATATTCTTTCAGCATTTTAGTATAACCAGAAGTAGATCCTATCATAAAAAGTCGAACTTCTTTTTTTGCTTCTGGATGTCTGTCAAAAAACAACTTTAATCCCTCTATCAATCCCTTTGGAGTTCGAGCTCCTAATAAATTTCCCGCATGCAGCATATTAAATTTTGTGCCATCGAAATAAGAAGGAAAACTTTCATTTTGGATTGTATATTTAGAATTTTGATGCGGTATTAAAATACTTTTTTTTATAAAACCTGGAAAATAACCTTCCATCCACTCCATTAATAATAGGCTTGGAAAACCACTGTATTTAGCTTTTTCGGCAACTTCTTTAAAAAAAGCTTCTTTAAATTTATAGTTTGGTTCTACCCAATTGTATGGTCTTGGATAAAAATGGAAAGGATAGGGATCATGGACATAAGCAAGCCATTTATCATGAAATTTAGGTGTTTTTAAAACGGCATAATGAGGTCTAAAACTCCCGCCTTTGCTTAATGTCACAACCAAATCTGGTTGAAAAAAAAGCTTCCGTAACGCTTTAGCAATACTATTAGTATCATTGAAAAAGGTAAAGGAAAAACCAAATAATCGCTCGAAAAAAGGAGCTAAATTAATAGTTGTGTTTCTTTGAAATATTCTTTGTAGACGACTTAAAAAATATAAAGGACTAAATTTTATTTCTGGAATAGCAAAACAAGTAATACCGGCTAATTGAATATTAGTTAACGTATAATGATATACTACAACCTCAAAGCCGGCATTGACTAAATTATAAATTAAAGCCACATTCGCTTTTGATCCGCTACTGTCTTCAATATTAATAGAATCAACTATTACAAGTATTTTCATAAAAATTCAGACTTTATACAATCCACAATTTGATTCGACGAATTACCCTTTCCATAGGGGCTATCAAGGCTTTTAAAACCTTTAAAATTATCCAAAAAACTATCAATCGTTGTTATTATTTTGCTTTTATCGGTTCCTACCAAGGTGGAGAATCCAACAATTACTCCTTCGGGTCTTTCGGAAACAGTTCGAGTCACTAAAACGGGTTTCCCCAATGAAGGTGCTTCTTCCTGAATTCCTCCCGAGTCAGAAACAATCAAAAAAGATTGTTGCATTAACCAAACAAAGGCTGGATAAGAAACGGGTTTTATCAAATGAATATTTTCATTATTGGATAAAAGTTCATAAACTATATCTTTCACATTTGGATTCAAATGAACTGGATAAATAATTATTACATCTTCTCTTTGGGAAATTGTTAACAATGCTTCACAAATATTCTGAAATCCTTCGCCAAAGTTTTCCCTACGATGCCCAGTTACCAAAATAATTTTTTTATCAACCTTAAGTACTTCTTTTAATTCATCAATTTCAGGATGACTATAATTTTTATCTTTTATTTTATTTACTGCAAATAACAATGCATCAATTATAGTGTTTCCAGTTTGAAAAATTATATTTTTATTTATACCTTCATTTAACAAATTTAGAGTGGCACTTGGAGTAGGTGTAAAATGTAAATCGGCAAGTCTACCTGTAATCTGGCGATTCATTTCTTCTGGGAATGGCGCATGTTTGTTATAAGTTCGTAATCCAGCTTCGATATGACCTACTTTAATTCCTAAATTAAATGCTGCCAAAGCAACCATTGTTGAAGTAGTCGTATCTCCATGTACAAAGACCAAATCCGGTTTTTCTTTGATAAGGACTTCGTCTATTTTAAATAATATTTTAGCACTCAAACTATTTAAGGTCTGATTAGCTTGCATTAAATTTAAATCATAATTGGGTACAATCTCGAAAAAATCTAATACTTGATCTAGCATTTCTCTATGTTGAGCTGTTACACATACCTTGACCAAAAAATCACTTTTTTGGAGCTCATGATATAAAGGTGCCATTTTTATAGCCTCAGGACGTGTGCCAAAACAAAGTAAAATTTTCATTTATTAAATCTGTTTTTTATTTTCTTCAAGTTTCCATAAAAAAACAATCTCATTGGTAAATTAATATAGAAAAATTGCCATTTTAAATTTTCTATAATACTTAATTTAACTGTTTCTATTATTTTTTGAAATAATTTATATTCTTTATAATCCAAAGAAATTTGAATAAAATAATGCAATAACGAATTAGAAATAAGTTTTTTTTCTTTTAAATTATTAATAACTAATAGAATTGCATCTTTCTTTGATTTTTTACGAATTGGATTATCAGTATAAAATTCTCCAGTATTTGAATTTGGATGTTTTCT
>CANCPC010000148.1 GCA_947379965.1 Flavobacteriaceae bacterium
ATTGGATCCGTGCAACATCTTGAATATTCTATTGCAGATGCCTTCAATAAAATTACAAAAGAAAAACAAAAAAAGGTCGCCGTTATAAAAGGAAACGGAGAAATAAAGGAAGTTTATATAGCAAAATTCCTCTTGCAAGTTCGGGAAAGTTATCATATTGCTCCCTTTACATTAGATTCGGTTGCAAAAAATCCTATAGGAAGTTTGGCAGCTTTAGAAAAATATGACTTAGCTATTATTGCTAAACCTACTCAGACTTTCACCGATGCCGAAAAACAAGTTTTGGATCAATATATTATTCATGGCGGAAAAACATTGTGGCTTGTGGATCAAGTAGCGATGGAAATGGACAGTTTATACAATTCCTCAGGATCTACATTAGCCTATCCTCGCGATTTGAATTTAAACGATATGTTCTTCAAATATGGATTTAGAATTAACCCTGATTTAGTTAAAGATGAACGCGGAAGCCCTATAAAGTTAGCAACTGGCGAACCTGGAAGTGCCACCCAATATCAGCAATTTAATTGGAAATTTGCCCCTCAGGTTTATCCTGAAAGCAAACATCCGATTGTAAAAAATTTAGGGGGTATAAAATTCGATTTTGTCAGTCCGATTGATACTTTAAAAAACGGAATTAAGAAAACCGTCTTATTACAATCCTCGCAATATTCCAGAAAAATAGGTTCCCCAGCAGAAATCAGCTTGAATATGGTCTCAGAAGAAACTTCTCCAGCTGAATATTTGAACAAAGGAAACCTACCACTTTCGGTTTTATTGGAAGGTTCTTTTCATTCGGCGTTCGAAAATCGAGTTTTACCATTCGACCAAAAGAATTTCGAAAGCAAAGGTTCTGCTAATAAAATGATTGTGATTTCGGATGGTGATTTAATTCGAAATCAACTAGACAAAAATGGGCAACCCGTAGAATTAGGTTATGATCAAAGATCCGGAAACTTATATGACAACAAAGATTTTCTTTTAAATTGTGTCAATTATTTATTAGACGATACTGGACTTATTAACATTCGAAGCAAGGATCTCGATATACCTTTATTAGATAAAGAGAAAGTTTATGGCAATTATAGCTTCATACAAATCCTAACTATCGGGCTTCCAATCATAATTTTATTACTATTTAGTGCATTATTTACGTTCTTAAGAAAAAGAAAATACGCCAAGTAATGTTAATAAAAAAATTCAGAAAATAGATTCCTTTAAGATATATTTGTAGCTAGTATAATTTTGGAATTAGACTAAAAAAAATACCAAAAAAAACAAATATAATCTTCATATGAAATTTATAGTATCGAGTTCTTATTTATTAAAACAATTGCAAGTTTTAGGGAGCGTCATCAACAGTAGCAATACATTACCTATTTTAGACAATTTCCTTTTCGAATTAGACAACAAAGCTTTAACAGTTTCAGCTTCTGACTTAGAAACGACAATGTCGGCAACTTTAGACATAGACTCTACTAGCAAAGGTAGCGTTGCAGTACCAGCAAAATTGCTTTTAGAAATATTAAAAACTTTTCCAGAACAACCCTTGACTTTTACGGTTGAAGAAAATAGCACCATAGAAATTAGTTCTAATTCGGGTAAATATGCTTTGGCATATGCCCCTGGTGATGAGTTTCCAAAAGCCGTAAATCTTGATGAGCCTTCGGTGACTTTAGTTCCTGCCGATGTTTTGGCAACAGCCATCAGCAAAACCATTTTTGCAGCTGGAAACGATGATTTACGACCGGTAATGTCTGGGGTTTTCTTCCAATTTTCTCCTCAAGGATTAATATTTGTAGCTACTGACGCTCACAAATTAGTAAAATATGCTCGTACCGATGTAACTGCTTCGGAAGTGGCTGATTTTATTATGCCAAAGAAACCTTTGACTATTCTAAAAAACATTTTAGGTGCTTCAGACTCTGAAGTAAAAATTGAATATAACGATTCAAATGCTACTTTTTCTTTCGATAATTATGTTTTAATGTGCCGATTGATTGACGGAAAATATCCAAATTATGAAGCCGTAATTCCAAAAGAAAATCCAAATAAATTGATGATTGACCGTTCTCAGTTTTTGAGTTCTGTTCGTCGTGTTGCGATTTTTTCTAACAAAACAACCCACCAAATCCGTTTGAAAATCGCGGGTGCAGAATTAAACATTTCTGCTGAAGATATTGATTACTCTAACAAAGCGGAGGAAAGATTGACGTGTGATTATCAAGGTGACGATATGCAAATAGGATACAATTCTCGTTTCTTGACTGAAATGTTGACCAACTTGCAATCGGATATGATTATGCTTGAAATGTCATTACCAAATAGAGCCGGAATCCTTACTCCTGTTGACGGATTAGAAGATGGCGAAACGGTAACAATGCTTGTTATGCCTGTTATGTTGAATAATTAATTCAATATTTAAAAACGTAAATTAACCAAACCAATTTCTATATTTAAAATCCGCCTCGTTTTCTAAACAAGGCGGATTTTTACTTTTATTTTTTAAAACCAAAACATAATTAAATAATTAACGGGTTTTTATCCTACTAAATTTTAAATAAATGAAGTCAACTTCATTTATTTAAAATTAATACTAATTTAGATTTATTAACTTTGCACCCAAGAACTAAAATATGTTATACAACGATTCCATAGTAGCACTTGCAACTCCTTCTGGAGCTGGAGCAATCGCAATAATCCGAATCTCTGGTGAAGAAGCAATTGCTATTGGAAACTCTGTCTTTCTATCCATCAAAGGAAAAGATCTTACCCATCAAAAATCCCATACGTTGCATTTAGGTCATGTGATCGATGGTCAAAAAACGCTTGACGAAGTATTAGTATCTATTTTCAAAGGGCCAAATTCATATACCGGCGAAAATACCGTTGAAATTTCCTGTCACGGTTCTACCTATATCCAGCAACAAATTATTCAGTTATTGCTCCGAAAAGGATGTCGAATGGCGAATCCTGGTGAATTTACCTTAAGAGCGTTCCTAAACGGAAAACTCGATTTGTCGCAAGCCGAAGCCGTAGCCGATTTAATTTCCTCCGATAATGAAGCTTCCCACCAAATTGCAATGCAGCAAATGCGTGGCGGATTTTCGAATGAAATTGCCAAATTGCGCGAAGAATTATTGAATTTTGCTTCGCTAATAGAACTCGAATTAGACTTTGCCGAAGAAGATGTGGCTTTCGCCGATAGAACCCAATTTTATGAATTATTGAACCGAATTGAATTGGTATTGAAACGATTAATTGATTCTTTTGCCGTTGGAAATGTCATCAAAAATGGGATTCCTGTGGCAATAGTTGGCGAACCTAACGTGGGGAAATCGACTTTATTAAATGCTTTGTTGAATGAAGAACGTGCCATCGTATCGGAAATTGCAGGAACAACGCGCGATACCATAGAAGACGAATTAGTCATTGGCGGCATTGGTTTTCGATTCATAGATACTGCCGGAATCCGTGAAACCGAGGATGTTGTTGAAAGTATTGGAATTAGAAAAACGTTCGAAAAAATAGAACAAGCACAGGTCGTTTTATATTTGGTTGATGGTTCTCGGTTGTCAGTGGATGGAAAATTAGAAACTTTACTCCTAGAAGTTGGAAAAACAAGAAACCAATTTCCCCTGAAACCAATTTTAGTTATCATCAATAAAAAAGATTTGATTTTACCCGAAAACCTATCGATTATTGACAAAAAACTAACAACCAACAGCCAACAACTTACAACTATTTTTATTTCTGCCAAAGAGAATATCGGTGTTGACGAACTCAAAAATCAGTTACTTTCATTTGTAAATACTGGAGCTTTACGCAATAACGAAACCATTGTGACCAACACTCGCCATTATGATTCGTTACTGAAGGCTTTAGACGAAATTCAAAAAGTAAAATACGGACTAGAAACCAATTTATCAAGTGATTTAATGGCAATTGATATTCGAGAAGCTTTATACCATTTTGGCATGATTACCGGTCAAGTAACTAACGACGAACTACTAGGAAATATATTTGCCAATTTCTGTATCGGAAAGTAAAACCTGTCTAAATTATTTAGATATTACAAAATACTAAAATTTACACTTACAACGAATAGAAACCCCAATTCATAGCTTTTATTAGGTTTACTTACTAAACCTAATAAAAAATACTTTAAAGTTGTTTATTTTCCAATTTAGTTAAAAAACTAAACTAAATTTTACTCTTTTAAAATAATTTAAAACATTTTTTTTTCTACTTATTAAAGAAATTAACCCGTTTGGGAATAATTAATAAAAAGCCAA
>CANCPC010000149.1 GCA_947379965.1 Flavobacteriaceae bacterium
TATTTTCTACAAATCCTGAATTAAGAATAATAAAAGAAATATAACTCCCCTATTTTATAAAAACCCCAATTATTAATTATTACTAAAATAAGTTCAATGAAAAAACTCTATTTATTTTTATCCATTAATAAAACCTGCTTAGCTGATTCAAGACTAAAGGTTTTTTTTCTAGGGATCTTTACAATCCTTATTCAAAATTACATTTCAGCTCAGTGTTATCCCGGAACAGTAAACAGACATGCAGGAACGTATCATTCAAATTTATATATTGGAGCATCAAAGACTAGTGCCACTAATGTATTAGTGGCTTGGGGTGAAGACTCACAAGTATTAACAACAAATACAGGTACTGTATATTGTGTACCAACAATTGTGCCCTCTACCTATTATTCAGGTGTGCCAATTGAGGTAAGAGGAGCTTCTTCAACTGCTTCAAGCAATAACAATATTTTTGTTTTACGAACAGAGGATACAACAACACCTTCAAACGATAAAATTTATCTTTATGGAAATGGCACATTGCCGGCTACAGCATTTGGCGGAGCTACATTAACCTCTTCTACTGCTGAATTTTCTGCAAAATTACCTGCCGGAATTAACATGAGCGATATTGATTTCGTTCAAGTTTCTCCAGTAACTCTAGCAATCGTAACTAAATCTGGAAACATATATATCACTGGTAGCACAGCAACTTCAAGTTTGTATGGAGATGGAACATCAGCCGCCTCAAATGGTAATAACTGGCATAAAGTTATAGATACAAATGGCACAGCATTATCCGGAGTTTCTAAATTATCACTAAGCGCGGGAGGTGCAATAGCTTTATCTGGAAACAAAATGTATTTTTGGGGAATAAACGCCTACCTTCCTAGTGGTGTAAATGTTGCAAAAGCTACAGTTACAAAAGCAACGTTAATTAATGACCCCACAGTTACTGCATCCTATATGCCAACTTTAGCAACCGGAGAAAATCCAATTGATGTTATTGCAATTGGAAATGGCGGAGCTGCAACTACAAATCTTGTTTTCCTTACTTCGTTAGGTAATGTATATGTAAATGGTGCCAATTCAAGCGGAGAACTTGGAAACAATTCTGCTACATCAGCGACACAATCGAATTTTTCTGCAGTAACTTTCCCAGCGGGAGTTAATACAACTACAAATCCAATATTAAAAATTGATGCAAGTACAGAATCGAGTACTTCCTATTCCTCTATTGGAGCCATGGATAAAAATGGAAATCTATATACTTGGGGGGATAATAATGGTAATATGATAGGTGGCTCAGGAGCTTCCTACTTAATTCCTCAACAAGTTAATTTTTTACCTAATGCAACTCTTACTGCAGCTACTACAACACTAATTCCTATTAATGATTTTACTATTGCAGGTCACTTTAGCGCTGCATTTGATAGCATAAATGATGCCTATTGGTATTTAGGACATTTTAAAACTGCCTCTATGGGGGCTGCCGGAAATGACCCTCTAAATGGTGGAGCGCCATACTGTACAGAAAACATTAATGAACTTTTTTTCTTTAAAGTTGACAACTTAGCAACTGATTTTGGATTTCAATGTTCTAATGCTTTACCAACAGCAACCATAAATACATCATCAAATAATTTATTAGGTTTTACATCTTGTTCAGGAATAATATCCTCCGAAAAAAGCTTCACGGTTAATGCAACAAATCTAATTGACAATTTAATAATTAACGCTCCAGTTGCTTATGAAATTTCAACAACTTCAGGAAGTGGATTTACAAACACAATATCATTAACTCCTATTAATGGATTAGTCGCAACTAAAACAATATTTGTTCGTTCAACTTCTACTGCAATAAATGGTGCATCAGGTAATATAATTTTGAGTTCAACAAATTCAACCGCTATAAATGTTGCCACCGGCACTGCTACAATTTATAGTAGTCCAACTATAACAACCCAACCTACAATATCTACTCAAAATTTAGCACAAAATGTAACGCCAATAAATTTAAGCGTTGTTGCAACAGGAACTGCACTTACTTATCAATGGTTTAGTAATACTACTAATTCAAATACAGGAGGGACTTTAATTAGCGGTGCAACGGGAGCTATATATACACCATCAACAGCAAACGGAGGCACATTATATTATTATGTAATTGTTTCAGGATCTTGCGCTCCTGCAGTTACAAGTAATGTATCAGGTTCAATTACAACTACTCTTGCAAGTTTAGACACTGATGGTGATGGTGTACTAGACTCAAAAGAACTTTTAGATGGAACATCGCCAACTAATTCATGTGAATTTGTATTAGCTAGCCAATCTATAACACCAAGTTCTGCTTGGAATACTGCTGATTGTGATGGGGATGGCGTAACTAATAGTCAAGAAAAAATCGACGGAACCGATCCTTTAAAAGCAGATACTGACGGGGACGGAGTAACAGATGGAAATGAAAAAACAGATGGAACAAGCCCTTTGGACTCTTGTAAATTTGTAGTAGCTAGCCAATCTATAGCACCAAGTTCTGCTTGGAATACTGCTGATTGTGATAGGGATGGAGTAACTAATAGTCAAGAAAAAATCGACGGAACTGATCCTTTAAAAGCAGATACTGACGGGGATGGAGTAAATGATAATCAAGATAATTGTCCATTAAATGCTAATACAAATCAAGCGGATAATGATCATGATGGCCTAGGTGATACGTGTGATAATGATGACGACAATGATGGAATATTAGATTCAATTGATAATTGCCCTATTACATATAATCCTGGTCAGGAGGATAGAGATCATGATGGGCAGGGAAACGTTTGTGATTTGCTAGAACTTAACATTTCACAAGCAATTACTCCAAATGGAGATGGCATTAATGACACATGGGTTATTTACAATATAGAAAATCACCCAGGCTCTATAGTACGTGTATTTAACCGTTGGGGTACAGAGGTGTTTTTCTCTAACAATTACAAAAATGATTGGGATGGTCATTATAAAGATTTTAGTGACAGCTTACCATCCTCTGCTTCCTACTTCTTCCAAATCGATTTAGAGGGAGACGGCTCAATAGATAGCCAAGGGTGGTTATACATTACTAAATAATTCGGATTCAAAAAAAAATTAAAATGAAAAAAAATCAATATATACTATTAATTGCCTTGCTTATAGGGAGCGGTGCAATTTTCGCACAACAAGAAAGTGCTTTCTCTTTCTATAGTTCTAACATGAATATAATTAATCCAGCTTATGCTGGTGTTGATAATCAAACAATAGTAACTAGTGCTTTGCGTAAACAATGGACAGGTATTTTGGGGTCTCCAGAAACCGAAACTGTTTCATTTGGAACGCCAATTGGCAAGAATATTGGAATAGGTGCTTCTGTAATAACTGACAAAACATTTATTGAAACGCAAACGTTCATAGGAATCGATTTTTCTTATAAATTGAAAATGAATGAAACTACCAATTTATATTTAGGACTTAAGGCAGGAGGAAATTTCTATGATGTAAACTCGGCAGGACTTCAAACTTACAATGTGTATAGTGATCCTTCTTTAGCTTCGATAAGTACATTCAACCCGAACATTGGGGTTGGTGCTTTATTGAAAAAAGATAAATGGTATGCTTCTTTGTCTATTCCAAAATTATTGAATTCTACAAAAGTTAAAAATCAAGCCGGTTTTGCGATAACTGATTTAGATAGACCTCATGTTTATCTAAGCGGAGGGTACAACTTCGATTTAGATGCGTCTCTTGTCCTAAAACCATCTGTATTGATTCGTTATGTTAGTGGAGCTCCAGTATCTATTGATTTTAATTCGATGCTACAAATAGAGAAAAATTTCGAAATTGGTGCAATGTATAGAACAGACAGAGCCTATGCAGTAATGAGCGCGATTAAGCTATCGAGAAGATTTATATTTGGCTATTCCTATGAAATAAGCACTAGATCTACTTTAGCTAGTGCTAGAAATACTAACGAAATTTTACTTCAATTTAGGTTCTAATAAAATAAAAACCATAAAATCATAGCCTTTACAATTATGTAAAGGCTTTTTTTATATTATAATAATCTAAATAAATGATAAACATAACACCGATTTAATTCATTTTCCTTATTAAACTATGTAAAATATAACCATTGAGACCCCCCCTTAAAATCAAAAAAGCTATCCAAATAAATGGAAAGCTTTTCATTGGTCTAACTACTAAACCTGCCCCGTCTTGCGACGTGACGAAAACAACACAACAATCTTAAATGCTTTTAGGGCAAAAAAGCGATTCAAATCTGAATCGCT
>CANCPC010000150.1 GCA_947379965.1 Flavobacteriaceae bacterium
TATTAAAGTATTAGATATAGGTTCAGGAAGAGGAGAATTATTTAATCGCTTTTCTAAAAAAGTAGATTATACAGGAATAGAGCTAAGTTCCAAAGCTGTAGAATTAGCTAAAGATGCAGGAATAAATGTTATAAATGAAGACTTGTACAAACATGCTGAAAATAATATAGAAAAATATGATTTAATTTGTCTATTTCAAGTTTTAGAACACCTAACTGAACCTTTAAAATTTGTGAATGCAATAAAAAATTGTTTAAAACCTGGCGGCCTGTTCATAATAGCTGTTCCAAATAATGACGGTTTTATTAAATATGCCATAAATAGCCCTTTAAATTTGCCCCCACATCATACAATACATTGGAAAGAATCTAGTTTGAGAAAATTAGCTGAGTTCACCAATTTTACAGTAGAAAACGTTTCATATGAATTACTTCAAGAAGAGCATCGAGAATGGTATTTAAAGAATGTTACAATTAATACATTAAGAAAATATTTTCTTCATAAATTTAAGAGTGTCGATTTTTCTCTAATTTATAGAATCATTAATAAAATCTCACCAATAATTTATAGAAATAAGAAAATAAATTCAGATCAAATAATTGGCCATAGTGTAATTACTGTATTTAAAAAATAATAAATGGCTTATATAATAAACTTAAAAACATTTCAAGATTCTAGAGGAAATCTTACTGTTTTAGATTCAGAACTTCCTTTTGCTGTTCAACGTGTATATTATATTTACAATACCACTAATTTAAAAAGAGGAGGACATAGGCATAAAATCACTAAACAAATATTGATATGTTTATCAGGTTCTTGTAGTGTATTCGTAAATAATGGCCTTGATCAAAACACTTATTTATTAAATTCTCCAGAGCAGTCTCTTTATTTGAATCCGGAAGACTGGCATTATATGAATAATTTTCAACCAAATACAATTTTATTAGTATTAGCTTCCGAAAAGTTTGATATTAATGACTATATAAATGAACAATACTAAGATATGAAAATACTTTTTTTTATAGGAACTAGACCAGAAGCAATAAAAATCGCACCATTATATATTAAGTATAAAAAGGAATTTCCAAATTATGATATTAAATTATGTTTGACTGGACAACATAATGAAATGTTATGGCAAGTGATGGAAGTATTTGATTTAAAAGCTGATTATAGTTTAGATGTTATGACAAAAGCACAAGATTTATTTTCATTGTCTTCAAAATTAATCTCTTCAATTAGGGATGTTCTTATTGACTTTAATCCCAATTATGTTTTTGTTCATGGAGATACTACAACTTCATTTATAGCTTCTCTATGTAGTTTTTACAATAAATCAAAAATTTGTCATGTTGAGGCTGGATTAAGAACTCATCAACTATTTTCTCCATTTCCAGAAGAAGCAAATCGCAGCTTAACTGCTAGACTAGCTGATTTTCATTTTGCCCCATCAAAACTTGCTAAATCTAATCTTGTTTCCGAAGGAATAAATTCCAATTCAATTCTTATAACTGGTAATACAGTAATTGACGCATTATTAATGGTATCAAACTCACTTGAAAGTAAATATGGTCCATCAATTCAAAAAAAATTCAACAATATTGACTTCTCAAAAAAAATTATTTTAATTACAAGTCATAGAAGAGAAAACCTCGAATTTGGGATAAAGAATGTTTGTTATTCAATAAAATCTTTAGCAGAATTGTATCCAGAAGTCCAATTCGTTTTTCCTGTTCATTTAAATCCAAGAATTAGTAACCAAGTAAATTCAATACTAACGTCTTTAAAAAATGTTTTTCTTTTTGAACCCTTCAATTATATTGAATTTATTTTTTTTATGAATAGATCATATTTAATAATAACTGATAGCGGCGGTATACAAGAGGAAGCTCCAATTTTAGGAAAACCAGTAATAATCACAAGGGATTCAACAGAAAGGCCCGAAGCAGTCAATGAAGGCATATCTTTTTTGCTTGGTGCTGATACAAATAAAATAATTAATAAAGTAACTGAATTATTAAATGATAGTGATTATTACGAATCAATAGCACGTCCAAATTATGTCTATGGAGATGGGAAAGCGTGTGATAAAATAATAGACTTTTTTAAGAAAAATATTAATTAAATGAATTATTGTACTCTTTTTAATAGGAACTATATATCAAATGGCTTAGTACTTTATAATTCTATGATTAAAAATTCAAAGAATCATTTTAATTTATATGTCTTGGCAATGGACTCATATACTTTTGAATATTTTCAAAATGAGTCATTTCCTCATTTGACTTGTATTAACTTAAGTGACTTTGAAGATAAAGATTTGCTAAATGTAAAACCCACTAGAACATTTGGAGAATACTGTTGGACTTGCACCCCATCTCTAATTTCATATTGTTTAAAAATATATTCATTAGACTATTGTATTTATTTAGATGCAGATTTGTATTTTTTTAATGATCCCTTAATTGTTTGGAATGAAATGCCAATTGAATCATCTGTCTTATTAACTAATCATAATTATCATCCAATTTATGATAATAGATTTTCAAATGGACTTTATTGTGTTCAATACTTAGGGTTTAAAAATGATAAAAATGGATTAATTGCCCTCAATTGGTGGAAGCAATCATGTCTAGATTGGTGTTATTCATATTTAGACAATAATAGGTTCGGTGATCAAAAATACTTGGATGATTGGTTAACTAGATTTAATGGAATTCATGTTGTAGAAAATAAAGGTGCTGGTTTAGCGCCATGGAATTTAGAGTTATTCGATTTAGTTGAGGAAAATGAACCAATTGTAATCGATAAAATAACAAGACAAAAATACAAACTTATTTTTTATCATTTTCATGGGTTTAAGATATTTAAAAATAAAGTGCGTCTTACTGAATATTCATACATTATTTCTAATAATTTTATAAATTATATTTATAAGCCATATATTAAAGAAATAACAAGTTACATAAACTTACAACAGTTAAAAAATTATAATTGGATTGAGCCAATACATTATCATCTTGTATTTATTAAAAAAAAGTTATTAGAAATTTTTAATCTTTTTGTAAAAAATTCTCAAAGTCCTTTCTCTAAAATTATAAATAGATAAATTATTTAATCATGATTGAATATGAAAATCTTTACTTGTCAAATAAAAATTTGATAAATAAATATGAAGAAAAATTTTCAGCCATTTTGCAAATTGGTTGGTTTATATTAGGGGCGGAGGTAAAAAAATTTGAAGAAGATTTTTCAAAATATTGTGGAGTTAAATATTGTATTGGAGTTGCAAATGGTTTAGATGCACTTATACTTTCATTGCGTGTGCTTAATTTACCCAAAGGCAGTGAGGTAATTGTACCTTCCAATACTTATATAGCAACAATATTGGCAATAATTGAAGCCGGACTAGTACCCATTCTAATTGAACCAAGAATTACAACCTATAATTTGGATCCTGAATTAATAGAGTCTAGAATTTCAAAAAAAACAAAAGCTATTTTAGTGGTACATTTATATGGCAAATGCGCTGAAATGGATAGTATAATTCAAATTGCAAATAATCATTCGTTGTATATTATTGAAGATGCAGCTCAAGCACATGGTGCTTCAATAAACGGAGTTAAAGCGGGAAATTTTGGAGATCTTGCAGCTTTTAGCTTTTATCCAACTAAAAATCTTGGTGCACTAGGAGATGCAGGTGGAATAACCACCAATAATTTTGATTTTGCTCAAGATTTACAAAAGTTAAGAAATTATGGAAGTTCAATAAAATATCATAATGATGTACCTGGCATAAATTCAAGACTTGATGAAATTCAAGCGGGCTTTTTGCGTATTAAATTAGAATTATTAGATAAAATCAATCTTCGAAAACGAGAAATTGCAAAGATATACAATGAAAATTTAACTAATAATATCATAAAACCAGTATCACAAGAAGGGTATTTCGATGTCTTTCATATTTATAATATTCGAACGGAGAGACGAAATCAATTAAAAGAATATTTACTAGATAATAAAATTAAAACAGAAATTCATTATCCAATACCACCACATAAACAAAATGCACTAAAAGAATTAAGTAAAAATGAAAAATTTCCAATAGCTGAAGAAATTCACAATACAACCCTAAGCCTACCAATTTCAGTATTTCATACAAATGATGATATATATAAGACAATTAATGCTATTAATAAT
>CANCPC010000151.1 GCA_947379965.1 Flavobacteriaceae bacterium
AGGTATATTATTTCGTACTTCTTTATTAATCCTATAAATAGTTTCTCCGTTGCTGTTTTTGCTATTTAGTTGTGAAATTAAATTTAACTCAAGTAAAGGTGAATTAAAATCATCTTCAATAGTTTTTAATGATTTAGTTGGAGTAGCATACGATTTTACAAAAACTTTATAGTCTGAAGATAATGTGTTAATGCTTACTTCTCTAACATTATTATCACGTAATTTTTTTTCAATGAATTGAATAATCTGACTTTCGGAAAATTCTAAACTAACTTTATCATTAAAATATTCAGTAAATATTAAATTGAAAATACTTGCATAATTTGTTTTACAAATTTGATATTGTAATAACCACAAAGTTCCTTCATCCTCTAAATATGGATCAAACTTAAAATTATCTAAAAATAATTTATTTGCTATTTCTAAAATTTCATGTTTGTCATTAATCAATCCAAAGGATTTCAGCCAATGTTGAATTGATTGTACCATATTTTTTCCAACACCTAATTTCGAAATTGCTATTTCAGGTCTGTTTAAAACCGTATATCCTTCATTATCAATTAATTTGATGCCTTTTGACAACCACTGTTGTCTACAGTGAAAAGTATCATGCCCTGAAAATTTAAAATCATTCATATAAAAAATTTAATGACGCAAGTTAATAAATTTACTATGGATGAATTCATCCATTTGCTAAAATTTATTAATAAATATTATTTAATTAAAATATTGAAAATAAATACATTACGATTAATTTAATTGTTTTCAGAAAATAATTGAATACACCATATAATAAATTTATAATCTAGTCAAACACCTCTCTTTAACATTTTGATAATTCGTGCTTTATTTGCATAATAAATAATGTCATTACAATATTCGAATATAGTTTTGTCAAATAGGGTCAAAATATAAATTAAATAAATTTATTAATTATTATTTTATAACTTTGCGAAGTATTTCGAACCCATTAAGGGTACCAACCGAGTGAAGACACCACGGTGGTAAAACAATACGGGCCAGTCAGGTCAAAATAAACGCAAGTTTACCCAGACACCTTATTTATCGAAATACAAATAACGATTGTTTAACTAAATCATTATTTGTATGAAAAAATCATTGCAAATTACCCTGAAAGACCAAGCCAAAATTCAACTGCAGGCCACGGTCAAAAAAACAACTGACACTTTCTTAAAAGTGCATGAACTTCAAGATGTTATTTCACCATTGTATCTTGAAATTGAACATCAACAAATTAATACACTCCTAGAGTTGAGCAAGGTCTCTCCTTTTGTGTTATTGTATTTTGATGAAGAACTACTATTTATTGGAGCTGCCTTCAGTTTAAATGGTTTACAAAGTCCTTTTGGCATCAGCACCCAAGCCAAAAAAATTCTATTGTTACACTACCCAACTGACTTTGTATTGGAAGAAGTAGTAAAATTAACATTTATCTAGTAGCTATGGAGTATCTATTTATTCAACGCACAGGTGACAGAGAAAAAATTATGGAGTTACTAATCGAATTTAAACAATGTTCTAAAGAAGAATTAGTATCCCGTTATAATAGAACTGTCGAAGTTGGTATTGTTGGTGTTCATGCTCAAGCCCAAATGATAGTGGGGCTACACCAAGCTTTTAGAGCTGCATTTGAAAAATCACCCATTAAAATAGTAGATAACTCCATCATCAGTTTGACTGGTAAGATTGAATTAATTGGTGAGAATTGGCAATATAGTAATAACTCTAAAGAAAAATAACATGCAATATTTAATGTCAAGATATGGTGGTCACACTATAGTAATAGGTAAAGGAAAATCCAGTAATGATAAGTTACCGGAAGACCAGTCTTTGGATAATATGTTAGATAATTATGCCACCGAAATCATTCCTAATCATTTTTATATCTCATCTTATGATGCACTTCCTGATTGGATGGGAGGTATAGAGAAACTTAAAGGCACAAAAGCAATAAAATTAGGGACCCTAGAACATCGTTTTAACGAGATATTTTTACAACACAACATAAGTGTTAAAACCGATATTTATATTACTAATCACCAATGGAATAATGTGTTTGCCATAATTATTAAAACCCATAAAGGAAGTTTGGATTTGTTTATAGACGATTACAAAGAAGGGTATGATTATGTTTTGCAGGTTTTCATTAGGTCGAAGGTTGAAGGTTATGACCAAAGTTTGTCTAAAAACCCTACCTATATTGAGAAAATCCTACTCATCCTTTTTTACAAAATGGGTTTGACTTATGAGGGTGATATTATTGAATTTATACCTTCAAAAACCTTTTTAGGAAAAAAAATATCAAAAGAATTTACAGACACTATAACTGAAAAGTTAATAAGACTTGAAACAGATGAAAATTTGGGCGAAATCTTATTGGAATATGAAATTTTAAAATAGGAAAACAATGGATTTCAATATAAAAAACTTAGACGAAAAATGGTATGAAAAACGAATGTTTTATAATGGATATGGAAAATTTCCTTATATCATTTTAAAAGTGGGATATGCTATGTTCATGCAAATACCAATTCATTTTAATATCAATGATGATTTTGATAATTATCCGGGTACTCATATTGATGAAATTAGTGAAGCTGAACTTGCCGTGTATCAAAGAGACAAAACAGGGGAACTTCACAACAGACTAATGGAACATTGCCAAAGGATAAAAGATAAAATTGAAACTGATTACAACAAACACTGTAATGTTTGCTTAGTAGAAGGACCGGAAACAGCCTACTACTTTTATAAAGATGACATAAATTTTAGCACAAATATTCCTCGTGGAGGAACGCTATTAACCCAAGACAACAAGATATTGGCTATGAATGTTAAACATTATTTATCATAACTATGGCAACAGATAACAAAGATTACGAGGCATCTATCGAAGAAAAAGTTGAAAAATTGGCGAGTAATCCGATTCGCTATTATACGGGTCTCAACATTTGGATTGGACGAGATAACAACAGAATTGAGGAATTGAATTCCTTATTAAAAGAATCAGAATCCAAAGAAAATTTTGAGTTATGCTCTAGGATAGTAGAAGTCAAAAAGATCTTAAGTAAAATATACTCAAAAAATATTCGTGTAGAGGTAGTCTATTCTGACATGATTAATGTAAATTTTACAACATTGGTAATCCGAATAGAGAGATTGAATGAAGTATATGGTGACTTAATTGATTTTATTAGTGAATACAATCTTTATGGTGTTTTTAATGAAAAGATTTATTGCTTGAGTGAAATGTGTAGTCCTCCTTATTACCTAGCAGAATTAGTAGAAACGGTTTTAGAACCATTGGGTTTGATTCAAGATAAAGATTATTGTTTCCTATCTGAACAATTAACTGTTGGTCATGGATTTTCTTCCCATGAAATTATCCATAAAGAACATCCAGACATCAAAAACATCGATTGGTTGGGCAGTGTAATATTAGAAAATGGAAATTGGATTTGCTACCTCGACTCTTCACAGGATTCAAAAAATAAAATAATACCAAACCTTTTTTATCAATACATGAGGAGATTTAATTTTGATAAAATGAAACTAAATCCCACCATTGTAAAGATAACCGATACAACTTTGTATTTCAAATTAGACAATCAAAACGAATTATTATCATTTGATTTCAATACATTATTTGTGCTAAGTGAAATCAGATATGACTTTAAAGCATAATTATTATGAATAAATACAATACCAAGGAAGCAATATTTAAGGCATGGGATGAATTAATTTTTCTGATAGAATATCTAGAAACCATAACAGAACATAAAGAAATCATAAGAGAGCTAAAAGAAACGCAACTCCTAAAAAAAGAAAAATGGGAAACATTTTATGAAAGAAAGATATGGAATGCCATTGATTGTCAACAATTCATTTCTGATAATAGCTTAATTACCAAAACACTAATATTGAAATGGGAAGAAATAATTATTGAGTCCTATTTTTATCTTCAATTTGCAAGAAGAATGGGAGGAACATTAGGACATAAAATTGGCCCAATTTGGTCCTTTCATAAAAAGGAAAAAGAAAAATACGAAAGTATCATACTACAGTTAAACATTTATTAACTAAAAAATGAATAATAAAGACATAAGAATAGGTGTTATTACACCAGGATTGTATTAGACTGTAGAGTTTGAAAAATATTTTTTAAAACGGTTTAAAT
>CANCPC010000152.1 GCA_947379965.1 Flavobacteriaceae bacterium
AGTTGCCCGCAATGGTATCTTGAGCAATACCATCTATAGATAATGCATTGAAGATAACCAAGGCCATCGTCACTTTAAGAATTCTAATATTTTTCAATCTATTCATCATACTATTATTCAATCTTTTTAATCTGATATTTTATAAATAATTGGCGCAGAGGTTCTTGTGGAACCATCTACCAAAGACATATTCAAATTATCAAAAATCACTAAATCATTTTTCTTAAGTGCCGCCAGTACTTTTTGTGTAGGGGACTGAAAAAGTTCTCCATAGTTATTCACGGATTCTTCTTCTTTACCATTGTGTATGCGTATTACCTTGAAGCTATTGATACGGCCAGGGAAGAAATTCAAATTGTTGATTTCTAATTTCGCTTCTAAACGCTCTGCGCTCAATAAATTTTTAACACTAATTAGATAATTGTTTAAGTTATCGCCCTTTACTTTAACAATAGGGTCTGGTATTGAATTCACTACTATTTTTTTCTCAAACAATACTTTCCTTTCTTTTCTCATATCATAGAAACGAAGCATATAATCTCCTACTTTATTAAAATTGACACTGTAATTATTGTTGTTTTTAACAATATTCACTTTGGGTGTGATTTCTACATCAAATTCTTTGCCCATCATAAAATCAAAATCAGCTAGCAATGTATTATTCAAGCCAACAAATATGTTTTCTGTATGTAAGGAAGCTAAAAGTTTTTGGAACAATACATCAAACACTTGATCATTGACACTAATTACTTTTTGACCTGGCTTGATAATTTCTTCTTCTTTATATTCTTTCACACTTGCCTTTAAAACATATAATTTAGGATTGAACTGAGAGAAATAAGTTGGCTGGTAACCAATTTCGGCCAAAGCAGCTTCTTGGTACAACAACTGTGTTTTTGTAATCAAGAATCGGATACGTTCCAATTGCATATAGCTAATGGCAGAAGGTTTGTGTAAAAACAAGTAATAATCCCATTTTTCTACTTTTCCTTTATTGGTAGTTACATCTCTTTTAATAGGGATTAACGAATCTAAAGAAGTTTGAATTTTAAAAGGCGCCTTCTTTATATATTCAGATAAATCAAATAAATCCTTTTCCAACAAAGAAATACCTTGATCGCCCTTTAATATTTCCTCAATTAAATTTCTCCCATTGAATTGCTTTGATAGCGTAGTTTTATTTTTTGCGAATTCCTCATCCACATGCCTTAAAACTTTTTCAGCAACTGTTTTACTGGTTAAAAGTCTAGTTCGGATTTTTAAATAAGATTGAGCCTTTTCGCTTTTGTTTAATAAGTCAATATTATCCTGAATAATCTTATTACTAATGTCTACTTTTTTCAATTCTTCTTTGTCCAAGGACTGGAATGACCTTATGGTATAGATATTAGAATCCAATACCGATATCTTGATATTGATTACTGAGAAACAAATAAAAACAATGTACAAAAGACTTATAATCTGGTATCTTTTGACGTCTACATGCCCTTCCGCCATATACTACTTATTAAGAATTATGATATTGTTTATATAATAATACAAAGGCCAATTGCGCTCCACTTGGGCTTGTATTGTTTTTAGCTAAATGATAGTTTAATTTATCAAATACTTCTTTTTTAGAATCTTGCCCATCTAAACTAAATAGTTCCATCAATTTTGGTTTAGAGGCAACATTTTCTGCAATGAGTTTTTCAATTAATGATTGCGTGTACCCTAAGTTTTCTAATTCGCCATTCACAAACAACTCTTTCAGGTTTACACTATACTCATTTTTAGCACCAAAATATATTGTTTCAGCACTAAAATTGACTACGTCATTTAAAGTGATAGTTTTCTTATCATTGATTTGAATTTCAATGATCCTATTAAACAATTGCGCGCCAATGCTGGTATTGCTAAATGAAATAGCAGATTGTGCCAATAGTTTTAAATAAGCATAGCCATCATTAGTTGAATGGTTGTACTTGATCTTTTTAAACCTAGACCACAATTTCTTTTTCAAATCATCAGATTGCGATTGCAACAAGTTGATTAATGAGCCCAATTGATCTTCTTTTTTGATGTCTACCTTTTGGATAAAGAATTCTAATAATGACTGCCCTTTTAATTTTATGGAGCTTTGTAAACATTCAATCTGTGGACCTACAATTAGTTCCTTAGCAAAGAAGTTATTCGCATGCGCTAGAACGACATCATCTTCTCCGCCATAAATTTGTACATCTCCTGATTTTTTAGGTCTAATTAAATAAGTTTCACCACTTGCTTCTAAAATAAAATTCTCAAAGAAACTATTAAACCCAATCATGGTAAGCGCCTTGCATAGCAATTCGATTTCAGACGCATCTAAATTGTGTGCTGTTTCAATGGTCAATTTATTTATCTCAGGTATAGGTAATTTAACTGGGAATTGTAGTAAAAATTGTAAAGCTTCTTTATTAGGAAGTTTCTTGTCAAAGACACGTTTGAATATTTGACTCAAAATGGTATACTCTTCTGAACTCAAACTGTCCCATTTAGGTTGAAAAAATAAGTCCTTGGCCAAACTCAAAATATCTAATTGTTCCAACTGCCATAAAGTATGTGCATTGCTTGGCATTTGCATTGGAGGCGCTTGCACTTGAACCGTTACTGGAGCAACTGTAGCTGCAGCTGTTTCTGGATTTTTAATTTCAATGGAAACATTTTTTTCAGAAACTAATCTATTGGAAGTATCAACAACCGCGTTCATACTACTTGAAGTACTTAAACTTGAAGCATTTTCTGTATTATCACCAGTTTGGATATTGATATAAGTTTCGCCAGCAGATGCTTTAGCATTGGCTGCGATAGTACCTAATCCTTCCGCCACTTTGGATAAGGTAGCTTCAGTGGCTACATCTTGCTTCACTTCAACATCAACAAACTTAACAGCAGATACGCCAAAAACGATTGCTTCAATGGCCAAACCACCAGTGATCAATAAATCCTGAGCTGGCCACTCTAGTAATTTGGCAATTACCCCAATAAGGATTACAACGGCAGCACCGCTGTAAAAAAGGTTAAAAATGTCTAATTTTTTTGTCTTTACGGGCGTTGACATGATTATAGGTTTATACTTTTAAGATTATTTTGTTGTATTTCTTTGGCATAATTCACAAAGGATTCGTTGTTATCAAACCCACTTAATATGATCACAGACTCTATTGGAAGGGAGGCATTGAAAGGATTTTGAAACTCTTTCATAAGATGTTCATAACGAGATTGTTGAATAAGTTCTTCAAAAGAAGACGAATTATATTTATTTGAAATATGATTTAACTTATCAGCGTTAGTATTCAATAATTTGGCGAAATTTTCAAGAGAAGCGGAAGTATGTAGATAATACTTTTGTTCAAAAAAGTAATGTTCAAATATATTTTGAAACCCTAATTTGGAGGGAAACAACGTATTTATGAAATCAGTAAATCGAGTTAAAATTTGCATTAGGAGGATTATCTAAGCCAAATATCTTATCCTATAGTCTCAGAAAAAATTAAAACATGATTAAAATCAGTTATTGTCGTTTATAATACTGAACCATTGATATACAATCAATTATGAAATAATATTTTTTATAATTTTATTAAATTTTATGTTAGGTTTTTAGGTACTTAGAGATACTTCTATATATAGATAAAAGATGCTTGTTTAAAGAAATTTAGAGATGAATGCGTTGGAGATTAAACAAAAATTATATGTCTATTTTTTTTAATAGATAGAGGATAGCCGTCGCTTCGCTCAACAATCATATACTTTTTTTAAAAGCATATCGGATCACCTCACTTCGTTCTTGTATCTCTATCTTTTTAAAAAGATAGAGGATAGCCGTCGCTTCGCTCCGGCATCCTGCAAACCCTCAGTGCAAAAGCATAAAAACAATAGCCTCAACAAAAGACCACTTCGCGGCCTTTATGTTATTTAACTCATTCACAAATTCAAGTAAACTTGATTTGCTCATTCGTTAAATAACAAAGCCCCAACTTTCGTTGAGGCTTTGTTTTCTTTTTTGGTCGGGAAGACAGGATATGAATGTGCTTGATTATCAATTAGTTAGATATACCAACACCCTACTTTACACCTATTTTTGGTAGGTATTTCCTACCTCATATACTAATTTATATTATATTTGATTATGGGTATTTCTTTAATGATAGTCAAAAAGGATAAAA
>CANCPC010000153.1 GCA_947379965.1 Flavobacteriaceae bacterium
GTACAATAAGGTTTCTTTATTTTCGATTATAAGATTAAAGTAATTGAAATAATCAAATTGTTTCTTGTTTAAAGCGTATGATAATACTCGCTTATTTTGATATTCTAATTCAAAGTCGTCTAGTAAATTGGCATTTTCAAATAAGTCAATTAAGTCCTTTATAAAAGATTCAAAATTTAATTCATTTTTTTCTTCTTTATTAATTTCCGATTCAAATTCATTAAGGTTTAAAACTTTTGTTTCAATACCAAATAGTTTATATAATACTTTGGCCTTTAAAAGTAATTGTTCATCATCTGAAACAAGGTATTCACAATGCGAGGCATAATAAGCATGTTGGGCATCATTTTGAGCACTTGCAAAGACTACTTTTTTGTTATTTTCTTTATCTAAGCCTAATAGGTTTAAACAATTATAAGCACTGAGGAAAAAGTAGTATTGCCTCTGCTTTTCAAGGCTTTTATTATGTTTAAACGTTTCTTCTACAAATTCTAAAAAACTTTTTTGTAATGGAGTATCTTTTAGTAAATCATTAAAGCTATCATCATTGATATCAATGTCAAATTTTTGCGTGTTTAAGGCTTGAATGGAATGTTTTCTAAAATCTCTCCAAATGGTAGGGTCTTCATTTAAATTGGTAAATGTTTGTAGCATTCCTTTCATTAAATCCAATAAAGTGCTATTGTGTTCTAATGATGGTAGCATTCTATTTATTGGATTGTTATCTTCGAATGGATCTGTTAAATTTTTGATTCCTAGGTCATCTAAAGGCATGTTAAAAAGCAATTTTATCTTTTCTTTTGCTTCTTTGATTTCGAAAGTGTCGTCCTCTTTTATTTCCATTTCTGCGAATAACTCCTCAAAGTTTATTGCTTCTGAAAGAGGTGTATGATTCATACTGTTGAAAGCATCATTAGGAGAGGCTATTTGAACATTTACAATTTGCTCATCTGATTGTAGATTTAGGAAATTTTTATCCACTAATTGCTCCATAAATAATAAATCATCAAACTTTTTATCTGTTTTGTCTCTGGATAAATCAGACAAATGAGCATAGGAATAATAAAAAATGAGGTGGCTTTTTGAGTTGACTAATTTTTCAAACAATGAAGCATATTTTGAAGTTTCTTTGCTCTTTAAATATCTAAAAATATTACTATCTAAATATATTCTTGTCATTTGTTTCTTTCTAGTTTATTGCACAAAAAATGAAATAATGGTTATAAGTTTGAATCCTGACTGGATTCAAACCTACAATTTATTTAGTTGATTATCAGTATTATTTTTTTTGACTGGGAAGTTTGCGTGTTTAATTTGTGTCAAAAAAAGGTTTTTTTTAAAATGGAAAATAACGAAATATCATTTTTAGCAAACGTATAGATTGCTACTAAAGAAGCTATTGTAGCTATGATACTTTCTAAATTCATATTGTAAAGATACATAAAAAAGTATATCTCAATAAAGATAAAAAATGAAATTAGCCCTTCGACTAAGCTCAGGACAGGTTATGAAGCTATGCTAAGAATACTTGAACTAGGAGCGATTTTTGTGCAGCTTAAACATTTTTTCTAATTTTATAATAAAGTCATTTATAATTGACCTCCAACACCTTTAAACTTCTCTACAAATGAGGCAATTTTTTGGAAAACACTTTGTTTCTTTGTTAAATACTGAGGATTTAAAGGACTCATTTTAGGTAAAATGGCATTGAGTTCTGTACCGTTTTCATTAGCAAATTCACGTTTTAATGATGCCGAAATGTATCGTTTTGCTTCTTCTTCATTTAAGTTCTCCTCTGTAATTAATTCTGAAGCTTCTTTTTTCTGTTTATCTTGGGCATATTTGAAGAATGAATCTATAACATTAGCTTTATCTTGGATTTTTTCAAGGTCTGTTTCATTTATAAAATCTACTACTAAACTTTCTTTTGCTCTGTTGCCTATACTTGCACGAATCACTCTTCGGATTTCTTCTATCAAGGTGGCTTTATCTTTATTCTTTTTATTATGATTAAAAATCAATTCAAGAATATAATCAAGGTTAATTTCTTGTGATTTTAGTAAATCTATTTCAAATACTACATCGTCCCAGTCGATTGTAGATTCTTCTGATTCTTTGCCATTTTTTTCACGTCTTAACCAATCTCGTATATCATTATAAGTTGAGCGATAATCTTGAATCGTTCGTTCTGGTAGTAAGTTTATCTCTTGCATTATTGCTATGTCTTTGTCTGTTACAAAGTACGTTTCTTTGAATACTTCGAGAGCTTCAGTATCATTTACATCTATTGTTTTAAGTGCTTTTAGATTGGTAAACTCATCGTAATTTTGAAGAATGTTTTCTACTCGTAAATATTCTCCAAATAGTTTTGAGAACTCCTTTTTGTCTTTTTCCGTTACTATTTCATCTGGGTTCGGAAACTTTTCATTTAAGTCTTTTACAACATCCTTGAAACCTCTGCGTGCTTGCCCTGATGCAATATCGGTAAAGCCTTCCAAATATTCTTTATAGCTCTTTTCAAGTACTACGTTTTTAGTGTTTTTGTCTCCAAATAACGTTATAGCATCAATAGTTGCTGTTTCTAAATCTCTGAAAGTGATAATGTTTCCAAAGGTTTTTGTGGCATCATAAATACGGTTGGTACGTGAAAAAGCTTGCATTAATCCATGATAACGCAGGTTCTTATCGACAAATAATGTATTCAATGTTGGTGCATCAAAACCAGTTAGGAACATACCTACTACAATGATTAGGTCAACTTCTTTACTCTTTACACGTTTGGCAAGGTCACGATAATAGTTTTGAAACTCATTGCTTTCAACTCCAAAACTAGTTTTAAACATTGCATTATAGTCATTTATTGCTGCAGATAAAAATTCTTTGGCACTGCTATCCATAGCGGATGGCTCAAAGTTTTCATCTACTATTTCACCAATGGCACTTTGTTCTTCATTAGCAGCATATGAGAATATGGTTGCAATTTTTAATGGCTTTTCACTGTCTTTTTGAAGGCGGTTTAATTCTTCGTAGTAACATTTAGCTGCATCAACACTACTCACGGCAAACATGGCGTTAAAACCTTTGTAGCCTCCCTGATTTCTGTGGGTCTTTATTCTGTAATTCTTTAGAATATATTGCGCAATTTCTTTGATACGACCAGGATGTAAAAATGCCTTTTTGTTTTCAGCGGCACTTAATTTTTTCTCATCTTGTTCTGCTTCTATGCTCTTAAAATGAGGACGAACATCATTGTAATCTACTTTGAATTTTAATACTTTTTCATCTCTAATTGCATCCGTAATTACATAAGAGTGTAATTCACGACCAAAAACACTTGCAGTTGTTTCTGCACCTAAAGCATTTTCAGGAAAGATTGGAGTACCAGTAAAACCAAATTGATAGAATTTTTTAAACTTTTTATTTAGGTTCTTTTGTGCTTCTCCAAATTGAGAGCGATGTGCTTCATCAAAAATAAAAACTACTTGTTTTTGATAAATTGCTAAATCACTCTCTGTTTTCATTAGGTTGTTCAGCTTCTGAATGGTTGTGACAATAATCTTATTGTCTTCTTTTTCAATGTTTCTCTTTAAACCTGCCGTACTATCGGAACCGTTTACACTATCTGGAGAAAATCGTTGGTATTCTTTCATGGTTTGAAAGTCCAAATCTTTACGATCTACCACAAAGAAAACTTTGTCAATGAATTCTAATTGTGTCGCTAATCGAGCCGCTTTAAAACTGGTTAATGTTTTACCAGAACCTGTAGTATGCCAAATATAACCACCGCTTTCTACTTTAGACCAATTTTTAGCTTGAAATGAACTTGAAATTTTCCATAACATTCTTTCTGTAGCTGCTATTTGATAGGGTCTCATAATAAGCAGCGTATCACTTGTGTCAAAAACCGAATAAGTTAGCAATACATTTAACAAGGTGTGTTTTTGAAAAAAGGTTGTCGTAAAATCTTTAAGGTCTTTAATTAATGTATTATCTGCTTTTGCCCAGTTCATGGTAAAGTCAAAGCTGTTTTTGTTCCGCTCAACGGTGTTTGCAAAATAGCGGCTGTCTGTTCCGTTTGAGATTACAAAAATCTGTAAATATTTAAAAAGAGAATTAGTACTGTTAAGACTTTCTTT
>CANCPC010000154.1 GCA_947379965.1 Flavobacteriaceae bacterium
TAATTAATACAAATAAAGAATCTTTTTGATGGTTAGCCATTGTAAATTAAAGTAATATAACGTATTGATTTTAAATTAATTAAGTATTTTTTATATGCCTTATAAATAGTATTATTATTAAAAACGAATTTTATATTCGAGTTATGAAATCTATTTTTGTTTGAAGATGTGAAATTACATTAATTATTTTAAAATGAATAGAGAGAAAGTCCAAATTTTTGATACTACTTTAAGAGACGGAGAACAGGTCCCGGGATGTAAATTAGATACCAACCAAAAACTCGTTATTGCAGCTCGACTTGACGAAATGGGAGTTGATGTTATCGAAGCTGGTTTCCCTGTTTCGAGTCCAGGTGATTTCTTGTCTGTATCTGAAATAGCTAAAATTGTAAAAAATGCTACAGTTTGTGGTCTTACAAGAGCCATAAAAAATGATATTGATGTAGCTGCAGCAGCTTTAAAATATGCTAAAAAACCTCGTATTCATACCGGGATTGGAACTTCTAATTCACATATTGTTTACAAACTAAATACAACCAGAGAAGATATTATTGAAAGAGCAAAATATGCTGTTTCTTATGCTAAATCCTATGTTGAAGATGTAGAGTTTTATGCGGAAGATGCTGGTAGAACCGATAATGAATTTTTGGCTAGAGTTTGCGAAGAAGTAATTAAATCAGGGGCAACAGTTCTTAATATTCCAGATACAACAGGTTATTGTTTGCCAAGCGAATATGGTGAAAAAATAAAATACCTAAAAGAAAATGTAAAAGGAATCGAAAATGTAACTATTTCTTGTCATTGTCATAATGATCTAGGAATGGCTACTGCCAATTCGATTGCAGGTGCAATTAATGGAGCAAGACAAATAGAATGTACCATAAACGGAATAGGAGAAAGAGCAGGAAACACAGCGCTTGAAGAAGTAGTGATGATTTTTAAACAACATCCATATTTGAATTTAGACACGAATGTAAATACCCGTCAATTGAATGAAATGAGCCGACTAGTTTCGGATAGTATGGGAATGTTGGTGCAACCTAACAAAGCTATTGTTGGAGCAAATGCTTTTTCGCATAGTTCAGGAATTCACCAAGATGGTGTAATAAAAAATAGAGAAACGTATGAAATTATTGATCCTCTAGAAGTTGGAGTAACTGAATCATCAATAATTCTTACCGCCCGAAGTGGTAGAGCAGCATTGGCTTACAGAGCCAAAAAAGTAGGTTACGAATTGACAAAAGTTCAATTGGATATAGTATATTTAGAATTCTTGAAATTTGCAGATATTAAGAAAGAAGTTATGGATGATGATATTCATCAAATTATAGAAGCTTGCAAAATTGATGACGATTTAATTAGAAACTAGAATTCTCAACCCAGCACTATCCAAAGGAGAGGTTCGGGGAGAGGAAAAAACAAGAAAAATGAATTTTAAAATAGCAGTACTTTCAGGAGACGGAATAGGTCCAGAAGTTACCTCTCAAGCTAAAAAGGCGTTGAATGCTATTGGCGTGGTATATAATCACGAATTTGTTTTTGAAGAGGCTTATATTGGTTCAATTGCTATTGAAAAAACAGGAAAACCATTACCGGATGGAACGCTGAATTTGTGTAGAAATACCGATTCAATACTTTTTGGTGCCATTGGTTCTCCTAAATATGATAATGATCCAACAGCAAATGTGAGACCAGAACAAGGTTTGCTTTCTCTAAGAAAAGAATTAGGTTTGTTTGCAAATATTAGACCTATAAAAGCTTATCCCAAATTGATGAATAAATCTCCTATAAAAAAAGAGATTATTCAAGGGACCGATTTTATAGTATACAGAGAGTTAAATGGCGGAATGTATTTTGGCGAAAAAACAACAAATGAAGAGGGAACTTATGCTTCAGATTTATGTGAATATTCATCTGACGAAATTTCAAAAATTACTCATTTGGCTTTCCAAGCTGCACAATTAAGACTAAAAAAAGTAACCTTAGTTGATAGTTCTAATGTTTTAGCAACCTCACGATTATGGAGAAAAGTAGTTACTAAAATCGCAAAAGAATATCCTGATGTTACGCTTAATTGCATGTATGTCGTTAATGCTGCGACTCAAATTATATTGAACCCAAAACAATTTGACATTTTGCTAACGGATAACTTATTTGGTGATATTTTATCAGATGAAGCTAGTGTCATTTCAGGTTCTAAAGGATTAATGCCATCCGCATCTATTGGTGAAAAATATTCGCTTTTTGAACCAACACACGGTTGTTATTATGAAGCAAAAGGAAAAAACATAGCCAATCCAGTCGCCTCTATTTTATCTGCAGCTTTGATGTTAGAACATTTTGGATTAACAACAGAATCAAAAAAAGTAATCGCAGCTGTCGAAAAAGCAATTATTGACAAAGTGGTTACAGTTGATTTGAATGTTGATTCTATTTTTGGAACTAACGAAGTTGGCAATTTTATAGTAAATTATATACTTAATGAAGGTGACACTTATTTTAAAGGCGATTTTGTACAAATAGGTCAATCGACAATTGTTTAAAAATAAAAAATACAAAAATAAATCATAATGGAATTAAATAAATACAGCAAAACCATAACTCAAGACGTTACTCAACCTGCAGCACAAGCTATGCTTTACGGAATAGGTTTGACTGAAGATGATTTGAACAAAGCGCAAGTTGGTATTGTGAGCATGGGTTATGAAGGAAATACTTGTAACATGCACTTGAATGATTTGGCTAAAGATGTAAAAAAAGGAGTTTGGGATGCCGATTTAGTTGGTCTTATTTTCAATACAATTGGTGTAAGCGACGGGATTTCGAACGGAACAGAAGGAATGCGTTTTTCATTGGTTTCTCGTGATGTAATTGCTGATTCTATCGAAACCGTTATGGGAGCGCAATGGTATGATGGTTTAATTGCCATTCCAGGTTGTGATAAAAATATGCCAGGGGCGTTGATTGCAATGGGGAGAGTAAATCGTCCTTCGATTATGGTGTATGGAGGTACAATTAATTCTGGACGTTGGAAAGGAGAACATCTTAATATCGTTTCTGCTTTTGAAGCTTTGGGAAAAAAATTAAACAAAACGATTTCTGACGACGATTTTAAAGGTGTAATTCAGAATTCATGCCCAGGCCCAGGTGCATGTGGCGGAATGTATACCGCCAATACAATGTCTTCAGCAATTGAGGCTTTAGGAATGAGTTTACCCTATAGTTCTTCAAATCCAGCATTAAGTGAAGATAAAAAAAGAGAATGTGATGATGCTGGAAAAGCAATACGAATATTATTAGAAAAAGATATTAAGCCACGGGACATTATGACTCGTAAAGCTTTCGAAAATGCGATTACAATTGTAGCTGTTCTAGGAGGTTCTACTAATGCAGTAATGCATTTGATAGCTATGGCGCATTCAGTTGATATCGAAATTACATTGGCTGATTTCCAAGCAATAAGTGATAAAACTCCTATGCTTGCTGACTTAAAACCAAGTGGTAAATATATGATGGAAGATTTACATGCTGTTGGAGGTGTTCCTGCTGTAATGAAATATTTATTAAAAGAAGGTTTGCTTCACGGAGATTGTTTAACCGTAACTGGAAAAACAATTGCTGAAAATTTGGCCAATGTTCCTGATTTAAATGATGGTCAACAAGTTGTGCATGAAATTCAAAAAGCGTTGAAAGCTACTGGAAACATTCAGATTCTATACGGAAACTTAGCTTCAGAAGGTTGTGTTGCTAAAATTAGTGGAAATGAAGGGGAATATTTTGAAGGAACAGCTGTTGTTTTCGAAAGTGAATTTACGGTAATACCAGGAATTCAAAGTGGAATGGTAAAACCAGGAGATGTCGTCGTCATTAGATACTGCGGACCAAAAGGAGGACCAGGTATGCCTGAAATGTTGAAACCAACATCGGCAATTATGGGGGCTGGTTTGGGAAGTAGTGTAGCTTTGATTACAGATGGTCGTTTTTCAGGTGGATCTCACGGTTTTGTAGTGGGACATATTACACCAGAAGCTTATGATGGTGGTGGAATTGC
>CANCPC010000155.1 GCA_947379965.1 Flavobacteriaceae bacterium
GTGAATTCAGAAATAATTGAAATTGACCAAAGTTTAAATTTGTTTAGATGTAGAGGTTTTGCATGGGCTCACGGCAAAAAGGAAGTTTTGTTTTTAGAAAAATTGTATAACGAAAAAATTACAAACTGCTAGATTGAATTTAGTTTGTAATATTTTGTTTTAATCTAGAATTATTTTGTCCCACCTATTTGCTTTTCCAATTCCAAATCATAGTTTGCATTCGCTTTCTGAATAAGCTTGTAAGACACAAAGAATCCAAAAACAAACAAAAGCAACAATTCAATAAATAGGGCATAACTTCCGATTAAGAAATTCCAAAAGATAAAATACAATAGAAACCCATTTCCGGTTTGAAGTAACCAAGCCAAAAGTCTTAGTTTAGAAAAAGTTTTTCCACTATTGTTAAATGGTTTCCAAAAGCCACCCGGTTTTATAGTTTTGGCAAAGTTTTGTAAAGTATTAGCATCAGTTGGAGCGGTTAAAAAAGTAATGAATAGCCAAGTAATACAAACTAAAATCGTCAAAATGATGATTTTAATGGGGTAATATTCGATGTTTAAGTTGTCTTCTAATCGAATGAGTAATTGATGAAATGTTTTGTTGTAAACATAAAACCAATCTAAAACTGGTGGATAAATTAAAGCAGCTAGCATTGCCGATAACTGCGACCAAGCATTGATACGCCACCAATACCATCGCAACATAAAAACAGGACCTACTCCTGCTGTAATTGCAAATATATATTTTGTAATTCCTAACAAAGAATCAGCATAGATGGCAATACCTGCAGCTACTATAATGATATAAATCATAGCTACTATTCCAAACTTCTTTGCTTTAGCATCACTTAAATTGGGATTGATAGTATGTTTATAAAAATTCTCAATTAAAAAGGAGCCACCCCAATTTTGTGTATTTTGAACAAAAGAAAGAAAAGGAATCATAAATAATACAACTACAAAAATCAGCATCCATTGCGGTAATGCGTTGACGAATAGAGAGGTAAATGCCAATTCGCTATCTGCTGAACCACTAGCAGATCCGTAGCCTACCGCCATAAAAGGCAATGTAAATAACAATACCCTAAACAGCAGTATGGATGATGAAGGAATAAAAATACTTTTGACTAAATCTTTACTAGTATTGGTTGCCATCAATTTTTGTCCATTCATGTCAGGGTAATCAAGTATGGCCGCCGACCACCATTGCACCAATACAAAAACAATAAAAGCATTAAAAGTTTTAGTGCCTATGGATGGTATAATATTCAAATTGCTTTTTGAGGAAGATACTGTTGTTGCTAAATTGGATAAACCGCCTGTATTTAGAAGTAAACTAACAAAGATGAATAGAAACAGTACTATAAATACTATAAATAAAAAAAAATCAAGATGGAGTCGTTCTTTTAAACTATTGAAGAAAGTTAAAATAATTATTAGCAATGTCAATATTCCTATGGCTAAATTGATTTCAATTCCAACAATAAAGCAGAAAATTTTACTAAAAGCCAAAAGACTAAAGCTGATAAGAAATGGAACAACCAATAAGCCTAAATACAAGCTTCTGAAATTATGAAGTATTTTGGCTCCTTTTCCCGAGTACCTAAAAAATAAAAATTCATTTTCGGTTTTTACGGGTACTTTCCTCCATAAATGGGCAAAAAATGAAACACTAAAAGCCGATCCAATTGCGGCGCTCCAATACAACCACATATCCGAAAGTTGCCCTTTTATTAGTGAAGAGCAAATTAATTGTGGTTCTATCATTATTCCACTAGCCATTAGCATAGAAAATCCAATGAGCCACCAAGATTCGTTTTTGGAGTAAAATAGATTAGAAATTTGTTTCTTAGAATTTCTAGCCTGATTTAAAATGGTATTAATTTCTCTGTCTAACCGCTTCATATAAAAAGGCACCACAAGCTACAGAAACATTCAGTGAACCTATTGTGCCAAACATAGGTAGTTTTGCTTTTTCATCTACAATTTTAAGAACCGAAGGATTTATTCCTCTGTCTTCAGAACCCATTATTATTGCTACGCCATCTTTCAAATCGATATCATAAATATTTTGGTCTGTTTTTTCAGTGGCGGCTACCGTTTTTATACCAGAACCTTGAAGATAGAAAATGGCATCTTTGATATGTTCTACTTTGCAAATAGGTACATTAAATACGGCGCCAGCTGATGTTTTTACAGTATCTCCATTTACGGGTGCAGAACCTGCTTTTTGAACAATAATTCCGTTTACTCCTGTACATTCAGCAGTTCTGATGATAGCACCAAAATTACGAGCATCCGATATTTGGTCTAAAATTAAGAACAATGGCACTTTTCCAGATTCAATAGTAGCCTCAACTAAATGTTCGAGATCAATGAATCCAATTGGAGAAATTGAAGCAACAGCCCCTTGATGGTTGTTGGATGTTAATCGATTTAGTTTTTCGACAGGAACATAAGAAAAATTAATGTTGGCACGTTTCATGACTTTCATTAAGTCTTTCATCAATTCGCCAGATATTTCCTTTTGTATAAAGACTTTATCTACTTCTTTTCCAGCTTGTATCGCCTCAATAATGGCACGTATTCCGAATATTAAATGTTCTTTTTCCATGGCGCAAATATATAAAAAAAACCATCCCGTTTTGTCGGGATTTATTTTGAATTATTTTATTTGCTGCTCTTGCCTAAATTATTGCTAGTATTCCGAATATTAAAATATTCTTTTTCTTTATGTAAAGATTTAAAAGACCCTCCTTTTTTTTTGGATGTATTTTATAAATTCATATCATTTATAGTATGCCAGTTTGTAACTATCGTGCCATCGCTTCTTTTTTGTTCCTGATCTCCCGAATAAATGAGTATAGCACTTTGGTTTTTACTTAGATTATTCCAGTATTTTAGGTGTTTAAAAAAGTCTGTATTGATTGTTTTTCCTGATTTTATTTCGATTGGTGTTATTTTTCCAGCATTATCAACAATGACATCTATTTCATGTCCTGTTTTGTCTCTCCAATAAAAAAGTGGTGGGGTAATCCCGTTGTTGGTGAATTTTTTTACTAATTCAATTACAATCATAGTTTCAAAAATAGCTCCTTTCAAGGGGTAGTTTTCCAGTTGTGAAGCGTTTGAAATTCGTAAAAAAGAACAAACTAAACCCGTATCATAAAAGTAAACTTTTGGTCGTTTTACAATTGTTTTATTATAATTTTGATAGTATGGTTTTAATAAATAGATGATAAAACTACTTTCTAAAATTCCAATCCATGATTGAATGGTTTTTAAATTTACATCTACTTCATTACAAATAGCACTTAAATTTAATTCCTGTCCCGTTCTACCTGCCAAAACCCTCATAAATTTTTCAAAAACTAATAAATCGGTTACATTTTTTATTTGTCTGACGTCTCTTTCAATATAGGTTTTGATGTAATTGGGCATCCAATCAATTGGTTCGATTTTTTGATCATAAATTGGTGGATAAAACCCTTTGAATAGTACTTCTTCATCGGTTTTGGGTAATAATTTTTTTGATTTTAATTCATTTGCTGTAAAAGGTAATAAGTTTAAATAAGCAACTCTACCCGCCAATGTTTGTGAAATATTTTCTTGTAATAAAAAATTGTTCGAACCAGTGAATATAAAAAGCCCTTTTTGGGAACTATTGTCCAGAATTTCTTGAAGATACGAAAATAATTGTGGCACTCGCTGAACTTCGTCAAGAATTGCACCTTTGGGTATTGAGCTTAAAAAACCACGAGGATCCTCTATGGCAAAGTTTCTAATGTCTGGATTTTCTAATGAAAAATAGGGTTTGTCAGGAAATGTAGTTTTTACCAGTGTAGTTTTTCCTGCTTGGCGTGGCCCTATTACAGCAATAGCTTTGAAAGTATTGCTTAATTGAAGTAATTTTAATTGTGCTTCTCTATTAATCATAAAACAAATTTAATAAAAAAAGTGGATAAATATGGAATCAGATTCCATATTTATCCACTTTTTTAAATTTCGCTTGATTTTTATTTCAAAAAGTATATCA
>CANCPC010000156.1 GCA_947379965.1 Flavobacteriaceae bacterium
CATTGAGAAAATCACTTTTTTATCGTCAGCCATTTTATTAATTTGTAATTTAATTAATTATTATAATCTTCCTTTTAATGAACTAAATACCCAAGCATTTGCTAAGAAACCAACGCCAACGGCGGCAAATCCCCAGCCCGAAACATCTCTGTAGCGAAAAGCGCCCAGACCTATTAGTAGCATTCCCATAATCAACATTAATAATGTTGCCCATCCTAAAATGGAATTTTTATTCGTTGCCATATTTGTAATTGTATTTTTTGAAGCCGTAAATATCGTGAATTTCTAACTCTAATTAAAAATTTTATAAAGCATTTCTCGTAACAAGTCGGATTGTGGTAAGGCATTTGCGCCAACACCTTTGCTTTTCACGTCTACATCTCTTAGGGCAGCCACAATTTGACTCACTTTCCGCATGGGATAATTGCGTAAAGCAACATCATAATCCTTTAAGAAAAAAGGATTTACACCTAATACTGCCGCAACATTTTTGGGGTTCCGGTCTTTCAAACCGTGGTATTTTAATAATTGAACGAAAAAACTAAAAACCAAACTCGTAGTAACCACAATAGGATTATCTTTTGGGTTTTGGGCAAAATTATCAGCAATGGTGTACGCTTTGAGTTGGTTACGTTCGCCAATTGCTTTTCGTAATTCGAATACATTAAAATCTTTGCTAAAGCCTATGTTATCCTCAATATGCTTCGATGTAATTTGGCTGCCTTTCGGCAAAATAATTTGCAATTTCTCTAATTCATTATTGATTTTACTCAAATCTGTTCCCAAAAATTCGACCAACATAGCATTGGCTTTGGGTTCAATCGTATAATTTTTTCCTGCTAAAACACGCTTAATCCAATCGCCAACTTGGTTTTCGTATAATTTTTTGCTTTCGAAAACCACGCCTACTTTGTCCATCATTTTGGTCATTTTCTTGCGTTTATCCAAAGTTTTGTATTTATAACAAAAAACCAAAACCGTAGATAACATTGGATTTTCGACATAACTTTCGAGTTTGTCAATTGTTCGGGACAAATCTTGCGCTTCCTTTACAATCACAACTTGTCGTTCGGCCATCATCGGATAGCGTTTTGCGGTCGAAACAATGTCTTCTATCGAAACATCGCGTCCGTACAAAACCGTTTGATTGAAGCCTTTCTCGTCTTCCGATAAAACGTTTTCTTCAATATAATCGGATAATTTATCAATATAATAGGACTCCTCCCCCATCAAAAAATAGATCGGTTTGATGTTCCCGCTCTTGATATTGTTAACTATTTTTATTACTTCCTCCACAAAAAAGTTAATTTGGTTATTTGGTTAATCGTTTATTCGAAATAAAGAATTTTCAAATTATATTTGCCTTATGCAAAAGCTGAATTTCCCTTCTTATTCTTTCCGATTCAAAAATAGCGAAAATAAAGTGTCTATTTTTGATGAAATCAGGAAAAAATTTATCATTCTCACACCCGAAGAATGGGTTCGTCAGCATGTCGTTCGGTTTTTATTGGAAGAGAAAAAATATCCAAAATCATTAATAAACGTCGAAAAAGTTCTAAATGTCAACGGATTACGAAAAAGATATGATATAGTAGTTTTCAATCCTGATGGTTCCATCTTTGTTTTGGTCGAATGCAAAGCTCCCGAAATTAAAACGGCACAAGCCACTTTTGACCAAATTGCCCGTTATAATATGACTTTAAAAGCCGAATATTTGATGGTAACCAATGGTTACAATCACTATTTTTGTGTCATGGATTTTGAGAACGAGAAATATGAATTTTTGAAAGAGTTGCCAAATTATAATGTATAGAATGTTAGACATTTTAGAATATTAGATTTTTATATTCTAAAAAAAATCTAATATTCTAAAAAATCTAATCTTATAGCAAAGTCTAAAAACTAAAATAGTCTAAATGAAAATAGCAGTCGTAATTCTCAATTGGAACGGTAAAAAATTATTAGAACAGTTTTTACCTTCTATTGTAAAAAATTCTCCGGAAGCCGATATTTATCTTGCCGATAATGCTTCGACAGATGATTCTATTTCGTACATAAAAGTTTTTTTTCCTTCGGTAAAAATCATCAAAAACGAATCCAATTTAGGTTTTGCAGGAGGTTATAACGAAGCTTTAAAAAGTGTTGATGCCGAGATTTTTGCCTTGGTAAATTCGGATATTGAAGTGACAGAAAATTGGCTAAAGCCTATTATCGAAACTTTCGAAAAGGAACCAAATACAGCTATAATTCAGCCTAAAATTTTAGATTACAAACGCAAAGAATACTTTGAATATGCTGGTGCAGCAGGCGGATTTATTGATAAATTTGGTTACCCTTATTGTCGCGGTCGCATTTTTGATACTTTGGAAAAAGATAACGGACAATACAATGACAATTGCGAAATATTCTGGGCATCGGGTGCCTGTTTTTTTATCCGAAGTTCGGTTTACAAGGAATTAAAAGGTTTTGATGGTGATTTTTTTGCCCATCAGGAAGAAATAGATTTGTGTTGGCGTGCCATTAATAACGGACATACATTAAAATACAATTCGCAATCGGTGGTTTATCACGTGGGTGGAGCAACATTACAACAAGGAAACCCTAAGAAAACCTTTCTGAATTTCAGAAATTCGTTATTAATGTTGACCAAAAATTTACCTCGAAAAAATATATATTGGATCCTCTTAAGCCGATTAATTTTAGATGGAATCGCTGGAATACAATTTCTTTTTCAAGGAAAATTCAATCATTTTTCAGCTATTTTAAGAGCTCATTTTGCATTTTACTCCCTTTTTACGGTTCATTTTAAGAAAAGAGGTGAATTCCAATCTAGTAAATATTTTGGAACCAAAAGCATCGTTTTTCAATATTACATAAAAGGTGGCAAGGTATTTGTAAAATAATTTTAACATAATTTTATATCTAAATTCTAATACTAAAAACCTAAATTTGTAATTCAAATCTAATTAAATTTAAATTTCTATGAAAAAAATTGTCGTTGCATTATCTGTACTAGTACTTTTGACTTCATGTGTTTCAAAAAAGAAATACACAGAACTTGAGGCTAAAAATAAAGAAACCCAAGATTTATTGAATACGTGCACTGTAAAATTAAATTCTTGTATAGAAGACAAATCAGGTCTTAGTGCTTCATTAGCAGCTTTAAGAGAACAAAACGACCACTTGAAACAAAACAATCAGGATTTAATAACGACTTCAAAAGAGATGACTATTTTATCTGCAAAAGGGGCTCAAAATGTAGAAAAAGCTTTAGAAAATATTAAAGAGAAAGATTTAAAAATCAGCAGAATGCAAGATGCTTTAACAAAAAAAGACAGCGTTACACTTGCAATTGTTACTAGTTTAAAAAGCGCTGTAGGAATGTCGGATCCAGATATTGACATTAATGTTGAAAAAGGTGTTGTATTTATCCAAATAGCAGATAAATTATTATTTAAAAGTGGTAGTTATGTAGTTACTGATAAAGCAAAAGCAGTTTTAGCGAAAGTAGCAAAAGTAGTGAATGACAAACCTGATTTTGAATGTATGGTTGAAGGTAATACAGACAATGTTCCTTTCATAGGAAACGGTGTTTTACTTGATAACTGGGATTTAAGTGTTAAACGTTCTACTTCTATTATCCGTGTTTTGACAAATGATTTAAAAGTAAATCCAGCTCAGTTAATTGCTGCAGGAAGAAGCTCTTTTGTACCTTTAGTTTCTAATGACTCTGCTGAAAACAAAGCAAAAAATAGAAGAACTCGTATTGTGGTTTTACCAAAAATTGATCAATTTTATGATATGATCGAAAAAGAAATGAAGAAACAAAAACAGTAATCTGTTTACAGAAAACAGATTACTGTTTGAATAAATAAAAAAACGTCTTGATTTTTCAAGACGTTTTTTTGTTTATAGTGTTTCAACTGAAATCTACAATTTCGTAATTAAAGAATGTCCAAACTCCCCTTACCTACTCTAACAACTACTGGTTCATCTCCAGATAAATCAATAATTGTTGAACCT
>CANCPC010000157.1 GCA_947379965.1 Flavobacteriaceae bacterium
CAAATTCAAAATATTTCTCGTTATCAATATCAGAAACATCAATATACAATACTAGTAATTTCTCGTTTTCAAAATATTTATAATTTTTTATTGCATCAATATCTTCAAGAATCATTTTATCGAAAATTAGTTTAATTCTTTTTTGTATACTCATAAAAATATTATTTTAGAATTATGGATTTATTTTAAAATTTTAAAATTATGATTTATATTCTGAATAAATAAATTATTCAACCTCATCACAAATAGTATTAAGTTGCATTCCAAAATATCTTGATATAAATAACCACAATATTTTAGCACTTAATTAGCACTTAATAATAGGCAAACCGGCACTTCTGCGTTATTTTAGCTCTCACACTTAAAGGAAATCAAGATGAGAGTAAAATACAACAGGGTTTCTACCCAAATTCAATCCGGAAACAGATTTGAAGCAGATACTGAAAAATACGACTTAACCTTATTAGATAAAACATCTGGAACCGTTCCCTTCAAAGATAGACCACAAGCAAAAATTTTAATTAATCAAATTGAATTGGGATTAGTTAAAGAAGTTATTGTAGAAGAATTGTCGAGACTCGGTCGCCACACTGGGGATTGTATTATAACTTTGGAATGGATGGATGAAAAGGGTGTGAATGTATTTGTGAGAAACTTGGGAGTTCAATCAAGACCCAATGGAAAGAAAAACCCAATTTGGAATGTTATTACATCGGTTATTTCAAGTTTATATGCTTTAGAATTGGACAGTATAAAAGAAAGAACTTCTGTAGGTCGTCAGATATATGTTCAAAAGGGAGGGATATTGGGAAGAAAAGTGGGGAGTACTTTGTCAGATAGAGATTTCATAGAAAAACCAAAATCTAAAAAGATTTTAGAGTATTTGTATAAAGGTTGGACACTTCGTGAAATTGCTAAACAAGTTGATGCATCTACAAAAACAGTAATGAAAGTAAAATCATCAGCAACTAAACTCCAAATGATATGATTGAATATCCATTATCTATATCTAAAGTTTATGTCCTTTTGAACAAAGTTTTGTATACACTTGTTCGGAAAAAATTCGGTAAACAATTTTCGATTCGTTTAAATTCTTTAAGATTTTTTTCAAACAGAACCAACGTAAATCACCATCATACTTGTTCGGAGAGAATTACCTTAAAATCTGTCAAGCCAGTTTCAATGAATGAATAATGTCAATTAAAGAATTTATACTATTCAATATTAATTCCGCATTGTTGTGTGTTGATTCCAAAGGATATATTGAAGTATCAGATGTTGAAATTTTAATAATGTAATTATGTTCAGTGGTTTTTGGTTTTGGTGGTCACTTTATATGTCTGTTTTATTGATACTTTATATCATCGGGTCATACTTTGAAAAAAGTAATGATACAAAAATCAAGAAGAAAGATTATAATATAAATGTTACTAAATCAAAGTTTGTAAATGAAGTGTTAAGATGGTGTATGAATAATATGAATTACCCAACAGGTCACAAGTATTATCCTCAAGTGAAAATATGTTACTATAAAACTAAAAGAAATCTATTTGGAGATTACACTTCAAACACTCGTCTTATTAGAATCTTCATCAATAATCATAATTCAGTTGAGGAACTCATAAACACAGTTATTCACGAATATAAGCATTATTTAGATTTACCGTCCCAACAAGACCAAAAGGAATATAATAGACATCTGAAACAAAAAGGATACCATGACAACCCTTTTGAAATTAATGCCCGGAAGACTGCAGATAAGTATACATTAATTTGTTTGAAAGATATGAAACGAAAGAGTTTGATTTCAAAATGGTAATATTGTGAAATAAAACTTAATTTAATTTATCAACCAATGTTTTATTGATAACAAAACTATTGTAATATTAATTTTTTCAAATCTTAGAAAATAGCTATAAAATCATTTCAAATTTCAATTTAAAACTCAATTCAAATAAAAATTTATATCTTTAGTATTGTGCTTTAGAACGTTAATTAAATACTATTAAACGTAAAACAAAGCGGTAACTAATCCGTTATCTATATTATCTATTATTTTTATAATTTTGAAGCATGATAAAATGTATTATTATTGACGATGAGTTAAATGCAAGAGAGCTTCTAGAAAGTTTACTAGATAAGTTTTTCCCTAATAAATTTGATATTGTTGCAAAATGTGATAGTGTAGATTCCGCCTTAGAAGCTATTTCAGAATATAATCCTGCCCTTATTTTTTTAGATGTAACAATGCCTTATAAAAATGGTTTTGAACTTTTTAAAGAATTAAAAATTATTGATTTTGAGGTAATTTTCACCACAGCATTTTCAGAATTCGCTATTGATGCTTTTAAATGTAACGCATTTGATTTTTTAATGAAACCAATTAGTCATTTAGAATTGATTTCAACAATTAAAAAACTAGAAGAAAAAATCAATAAGATTAATCATCAAAAAAATTTAATGTTATTATTAGAAAATATTGATTTTCAAGGGAATATTTTCAATAAAATTGCGCTTCCTGTTGAAACAGGATTTAAATTAGTAAAAACAAGTACAATATTATACTGTCAAGCCGATGGTAATTACAGTAAAGTATTTTGTATTGATGGTAGTGTTATACTTTTGTCTAAAACTTTGAAATATGTAGAAGAATTACTTCCAAAAATACTTTTCAAAAGAATTCATAAATCGTATTTGGTGAATTTCAACTTTGTTGTCGAATTTAATAAAGTAAACGAATTAAATGTTGAATTAGTAAACAACATTTTTTTACCAGTATCCACAAGAAAAAAAGAAGAATTGACAAATGCGTTTTTACCTAATAATTTGTAATATATTCTTTTCCAATATACTATTTTGTCAGCAGTATACTGTTGAAAATATTTCTACTCAAGAAGGATTAAGTAACAACTCAGTACAATCTGTTTATAAAGACTCTAGAGGGATTCTTTGGGTCGGAACTGCTAGTGGATTATCCAAAATCATCAACAATAAAATTCAAAACCTTACTCCCGATATTGGGATTGCACCCAATGGATGTTGGGCTATTTCTGAAGACCAAAATAACAATATGTGGTTTGGAAGTTACGGTGGAGGTATTACATTTTATGACGGAAAAAAATTCACAGTGATAGACGAAAAGAAAGGACTTTGCAATAATTATGTTCGGAAACTAATTTGTATTGATAATAAACTCTTTGCTGGAACCGACAATGGTATTTCTGAAATAAATATAAATACTAAAGAAATACAATCATATACTGATTTTAAGAGTTATAAAAATATAAAAGTAACAGGTTTAATAGAATATAATAAAGAATGTTACATTGGAACGTATAATGAAAAAGCGGGTGTTTGGAAGTTAAGTAAAGATAAAAAGTTAATCCAAATAAACTCTGAACCCTGGATTGTGTCATTAAAAAAAATAAATGATTCAATAATATTACATAGTGATTACAAATTAAAATGTTATTCTCTCCATAATTTTTTAAAGAATACTAAGTATAATTCAATTCATAAAGGTGCAACTTGGGATTATGCAATGACTAATAACGGTTGTTTTATTGCAGAGCAAGATTTTGCCAATTCTACTGGAGGGGTTTTTAAAATACTAAAAAACGAACTTAAAAATTACAATAGTATTTTCAATATCAATTCTAAACAAATTTGGTGTTTTTACTTCGATAAAAAATTTAATCAATTATATGTTGGCACCTCCGACAAAGGTCTTTTTATTGTTGATTTGAATAATGAAATTATGTACTCTAATTTTAACAATGAAGACGTTAAGTATATTTTAAAAATAGATTCAACTAAATTTTTTCTTACTTCTTCA
>CANCPC010000158.1 GCA_947379965.1 Flavobacteriaceae bacterium
CGCACCAATGACAAGCAGTTCAAAAACTTATCCAACTAGAGTTGATATTAATCATGATAATAAAAAAGGCTGGATTGTGTTAGACCAAATCAGAACCGTTGACCGACAAAGAATAATAAAAATTTTAGGAAGTTTGACAGAAAAAGAAACTTCAAAAGTAAAAAGTGTTTTACGTGAAACTTACGTGGATTAAAAATAACAACCGCCAACACTTGCTAAAACTTATGACTAGTTTTTTGGTTTTGGCAAACCCGATCGCGCTGATATGCAATAAATTTCTCGCTAACGGATAGCGCAGAATTGCATTCTGTGCCCATAAACGAAAGCAAGAAACAAACCTCATTTTAAAACCACCCAAGATTTATTTTGGGTGGTTTTTTGTACCTTGCAATCCGAAATTTAAATAGCAAATCAGACTAAAATAAAGACCAAGAATAAATTATGAAACGAGAACATTATATTCCATTTGACAAGGAATACATACTCAAAAAACAACTAACAACTTTCTCCGAAGACCCAAAAAAAATAGAGGTTTTCAAGAAGTTATTCGATATCATTGAGCATTATTTTCATTATGAAGCCTTTAACCATATTCGTGATTTAAAACAAAATTACGCTGCTTTCAATCCTGATTTAAGTATAAAAGAACGCCAAGATTTTATTGGCAAAAGCGATTCATTAATTTTTAAAAAAACACTACAAGACGTTTTTAACCGCGCCAATTACAAGCGTGTTGATAAAGAAACTTTAGACAATGCTTTGAAAGATTCAGATTTAATTGGTTTAAATCTAGACATTGATTTTAAGTTTTTTAAAGAGTTTGAATTATATGTTCAAGGCAGTCATACGGCAAAAGAAATAGTGCGTAATTATTTTTTTTGGAAGAAAGAAATTCATGTCGAATACTATGATCGTGTCGTAGTTTACTTAAATTATAAGGACGCAAACTATTTTAAAGACAATAAAGTTAATGTAGATAAACTACTAATTGATCCGGGATCTATTGTGCTGAAAGTCTTTAAACGTGTACCAAAAAATGATCTCGAAACCGTATTCCCAAATGCGATTCCTAGAATGTCAACCACAGATAAACTATTGTTTTGGATTCCAGGTATTGTAGGAACCTTTTCGTTATTAAGTACCAAAGTAATTCCGGCATTGCTAAAAATGGATGCCGCCTACCAATCGGGTGAAGCATTAGATTTATTGAATAGCAAAACCTCGTTAACCCAAGGTTTAATAGCGTTAGGAATTTTGGCGGCTTACTTATTTCGCCAGTACAATAACTTTGTAAACAAAAAAATAAAATATTCGAAAATGCTTTCGGACAGTCTATATTTTAAAAATTTAGGGAATAATAGCGGTGCCTTTTATTCGTTATTAAACTCATCTGAAGAAGAAGTGTTTAAAGAAACGCTTTTGGCTTATTCCTTTTTAAATAGAAGCCAAAATCCATTAACCGCCGAGGAACTCGACAACCAAATTGAATCTTGGTTTCTTAATGAATTAAAAACTGATCTAGATTTTGACGTAAAAGAGGCTTTATCTAAATTAAAAAATACTGGGCTTGGCTTTGAAACAAACGGAAAATGGAATGTTTTACCTTTAGACAAAGCGCTGATTAGAATAGATGAAATATGGGATGGAATTTTTGATTATAACCAAAACTAGCTTTTATAACATCTAAAATAAGCGGTTAAAATTAACTATTCTTGTAGCCTCAAATTAGCCTATTTTTTTAATTTTTTAAAAATTAATGTGTCTTGGCAAAATTTTTAAAATGATTGTGTTCATAAAATTTAGTATCCTTACCGGACAGAAAGTCTATAATGCCCGTTTTTTCAATCTTTCAAAATTCATAATTCATATATTCATAATTAGTCCTAAATTTGCAGTCTAAAAAATAAGTCAATGTATAGAAGTCATAACTGTGGCGAATTAAACGCCTCACATATCAATACCGAAGTTACGCTTGCGGGCTGGGTTCAAAAATCGCGCGATAAAGGTTTTATGAATTGGGTCGATTTACGCGATCGGTATGGAGTTACCCAATTAATTTTCGACGAAAGTCGTTCTAATAAAGAAGTTTTTGAGTTGGCTAAAACTCTTGGTCGCGAATTCGTGATTCAGGTAAAAGGAACCGTAATAGAGCGTGAAGCCAAGAACCAAAATATGGTTACTGGTGATATCGAAATCATGGTTACCGAAATGAAGATATTGAATGCTGCACTAACTCCACCTTTCACAATCGAAGACGAAACGGACGGTGGTGAAGACATCAGAATGAAATACCGTTACCTTGACATTCGTCGTAATCCGGTAAAAAACAACTTGCTTTTTCGTCATAAAGTGGCGATGGAAGTGCGTAAATACCTTTCGGATTTAGATTTTTGCGAAGTAGAAACGCCTTATTTAATTAAGTCAACTCCAGAAGGCGCAAGAGATTTTGTGGTTCCGTCGAGAATGAACGAAGGACAATTTTATGCTTTGCCACAATCGCCACAAACCTTCAAACAATTGTTGATGGTGGGCGGAATGGATAAATATTTCCAAATCGTGAAATGTTTCCGTGACGAGGATTTGCGTGCGGATCGTCAACCGGAATTTACACAAATCGATTGCGAAATGGCATTTGTCGAACAAGAAGATATCTTAAATGTTTTCGAAGGATTGACCCGTCATTTACTAAAAGAAATAAAAGGAATCGAAGTAGATAAATTTCCAAGAATCACTTACGATTACGCCATGAAAACCTATGGAAATGACAAACCGGATATTCGTTTCGGAATGGAATTTGGGGAGTTAAACGAATTTACACAACACAAAGAATTCACGGTTTTCAATGACGCTGAATTGGTTGTGGGAATTGCAGCTCCAGGAACAAGTGAATACACACGTAAAGAAATTGACGCTTTGATTGATTGGATGAAACGTCCACAAATTGGCGCAAGCGGGATGATTTATGTAAAATGCAACGAAGATGGAACTTTCAAATCATCAGTTGATAAATTTTATGATCAAGAAGATTTAGCAAATTGGGCGAAAGTTACCGGCGCAAAATCGGGCGACATGATTTTTGTACTTTCCGGTCCAGCCGATAAAACAAGAACACAACTTTCTGCCTTGAGAATGGAGTTAGCGAATCGTTTAGGATTAAGAAATCCAGCTGAATTTGCGCCGCTTTGGGTGGTGGATTTTCCATTATTAGAATTTGAAGAAGAAACAGGTCGTTATCATGCGATGCACCACCCATTTACTTCGCCAAAACCAGAAGACATTCCCTTACTAGAAACAAATCCCAAAGCAGTTCGTGCCAATGCGTATGATATGGTTTTGAACGGAAACGAAATTGGCGGAGGTTCTATCCGTATTCACGATAAAACCACGCAACAATTAATGTTCAAATATTTAGGATTTACACCGGAACAAGCGGAGGATCAATTTGGTTTCCTAATGAATGCTTTTCAATATGGTGCGCCGCCACATGGTGGTTTGGCTTTCGGATTAGACCGATTGGTTTCCATTTTAGGTGGTCAGGAAACGATTCGTGATTTTATTGCCTTCCCAAAAAACAATTCAGGAAGAGATGTAATGATTGATGCGCCTTCAATTATAGATGAAACACAATTAAACGAACTTCATATTAAGCTAAATTTGAAATAAAAATCAAATCAAAATAGCGTTTATAAAAGCCTTCTGAAAAAGTATTTTCAGAAGGCTTTTCTTTTGAATCTCTGGAAACAATTTATTCATTAATTCTGTTACTTGAAGTGGGATAAAAAATTAAATTAATAATTAGGATTGCTTCCTGTATAGTATCGA
>CANCPC010000159.1 GCA_947379965.1 Flavobacteriaceae bacterium
AAGCTTTTCATTTTCGGCTTTCAAATAATGATAAATATCAAAATTGAAATTGTTTTTAACTTCAAAAAAACGTTTCAATAATCTTGTATAAGACGTATTGATTTCGTTTTTTATGGAACTAAAAATTCTTTTATTTTGATTTTTTTTCATTGAAGCAAATGTAAAAAATATTATATAAGCAAAACAATCCTTTTTTAATAAAAAAATTAAGATTTATAATCTTCGAAAGCTTTTAGAATAAATTCATTTTCAACAGATTGGTTAATTAATATTTTTCCAATACCGTCAATCAATGCAAATTGTATGTTTCCGTATTCATTTTTTTTGTCGTGAATTAGTAATTCTACTATAAGTTCTATATCTTTTTTATCAAAAACTACATCATCATAAATGGTCTTTATAGCCTGTTTGATTTGATTATACTCTGCCATGTTTATCAAATCTTTTTTTAAAGAAATATAACTTTCCAATATCATTCCTATTGCAATCGCTTCACCATGTAACAAACTTGTTTTAGTGTCATTCTCTAGAAAATAACTTTCGATAGCATGTCCTAAAGTATGACCAAAGTTCAATGCTTTTCTAATATTTTTTTCTGTAGGATCTTGTAGGACAATTTCATTTTTTATTTCAACCGAACGATATATTAATTCATCAAAATCGGCAAAATCAAATGCTTTTAAATCCAAAAATTTCTCCCAATATTTCTTATCAAAAATTAATCCATGTTTGAGCATTTCGGCAAGACCCGATCGCATTTCTTTTTTTGATAATGTATCTAAATATTGAGTATCTATAAGTACCATTTTTGGTACATTAATAACGCCAATTTGATTTTTTAAATTCCCTAAATCTACTCCAGTTTTTCCGCCAACAGAAGCATCGACCATAGAAAGTAATGTAGTTGGAATATTAATAAAATCTACACCACGTTTGAATGTGGAGGCTACAAAACCACCTAAATCAGTAACTACGCCGCCGCCAAGATTAATTACTAAACTTTTTCTATCTCCTCCAAGTTCGGTTAGAACATTCCATAATTCAACACAAGTTTCAATGTTTTTATTGGGTTCTCCAGCTTCAAATTCGATAATTTCTATAGTAAGATCGGTCGATAAATAAGGAAGAAATTTATTTAAACAAAACTCATTTGTATTACTATCAACGATAATAAACAAGTTTGAATACTTACTTTCGTTTAGGAATGAATTTAACTTCTCGTATCCTTTTTCATTGAAATGAACTAAATAATTATTAGCTTGAATTGATTGCATAATATTTGATTAATTAAAAGCGCAAAATAAGGTAATTTTTGCCGAATAGTATTTAAAACTCTACCTATATTTGTGTAAAAATATAACAAATAATGAAAAATATATTCAATAACACACAAATTGCCTTCTCTTTAAAAAGTGATACTGAACTTGACAGAGCCTATTTTTTATTTAAATTAATAGATAATCAGCCCCTGGTCAAAATAGGGACAGCAGTAACGAATTTTGCATTAAAGGCCAATTTACCTGTTGAAGGCTTAATTCGAGCCACTGTTTTTGATCATTTTTGTGGTGGTGTAAATGAAGATGATTGTATTCATGTTGTTGATAAAATGTATAAAAAAAGAGTTTCATCTGTTTTAGATTATTCAGTTGAAGGCAAAGAGGAGGAAGAACAGTTTGATACTGTTTTGGAAAAAACATTAAAGTTGATTGATTTTGCCAAAGAAAAAGAAGCAATTCCTTTTGCTGTTTTCAAACCATCTGGTTTTGGACGCATTTCTTTATTTCAAGCTGTTGGTGATGGGCAAAAATTAAATGCTAAAGAAATGGATGAATGGAATAGTGTTGTGACTCGTTTTGACAAAGTTTGTAAAACTTCATTCGATAATGATGTAGCTTTATTGATTGATAGTGAGGAGAGTTGGATGCAGGAAGCAGTTGATAATTTGATTGAGGATATGATGCGAAAATACAATAAAATCAAGCCAATTGTTTTCAATACGTTACAAATGTATCGATGGGATCGATTGGATTATTTAAAAGGATTACACGAAAAAGCAAAAAAAGATAACTTTTTTATTGGAATAAAATTGGTTCGAGGTGCCTACATGGAAAAAGAAAACGAACGAGCTATTGAATTGGGATATTTATCTCCAATATGTAATTCAAAAGAAGCTACCGATAAAAACTATAATGCCGCCTTAAAATATATGGTTGATAATATTGATAGTATGTCAGTTTTTGCTGGAACTCACAACGAATTAAGTACTTATTACTTAATGAATTTAATGGAAAAAAAAGGGATTAAATCAAATGATTACAGAATTTGGTTCGGTCAATTATACGGAATGAGTGATACTATTAGTTTTAATTTAGCTGCGAAAGGATATAATATTGCTAAGTATTTGCCTTTCGGTCCAGTAAAAGATGTAATGCCGTACTTGATTCGTCGTGCTGAGGAAAACACTTCGGTGGCAGGACAAACGAGTCGTGAATTATCGATGATAAAAGCAGAACGAAATAGGAGGAAAGAGAAATAGATTCTATGAAGTACGAGGATAAAACGAATTTACTTCGGAAAGCGTGGATAAAAACGGATTTTCGTGTTGGTCATAACACTTTAAAAATTAGTTTTTATCCGCGTTTTTGTTTTTGCGAATCCGTGTCATCAGCGTCCTAAATTAAGAATGGCTAAATTGTAAATTACTTAAGTTTTTATAAATACCATTTTCTAAAACGATCAATTCCTGATGTGTTCCTTGTTCGGCAATTACGCCTTTATCCAACACTAAAATTTGATCGGCGCTTCTGATAGTCGAAAGTCGATGTGCAATGATAATGCTCGTTCTTCCTTCCATTAAAATTTCTAAAGCTTCCTGAACCAATTTTTCGCTTTCACTGTCTAATGATGAAGTGGCTTCATCAAGAATCAAAATACTTGGATTTTTGAGTAAGGCTCTAGCAATAGCGATACGTTGCCGTTGTCCTCCAGAAAGTTTTATTCCTCTTTCGCCAACGATAGTTTCAAATTTTTCTGGGAAGCTTTCAATAAAATTCAATGCATTTGCTTGTTTAGCTGCAATTAAAATTTCTTCTTCGGTAGCATTTGGTTTTCCGTAAGCAATATTTTCCTTGATGGTTCCACCAAATAAAATCACGTCTTGTGGAACAATACTCATATTGCCACGTAAATTTTCTAGATCATAATCATAGATGTTTTTTCCGTCAATTAATATTTCTCCACCTTCAATGTCGTAAAAGCGTAATAATAAAGAAGCGATAGTGGATTTTCCAACGCCACTTGGCCCTACTATAGCTATTTTTTGACCAAAATTTGCGGTGAAATTAACATCTTTTAATACCTTAATTTCTTTTCTAGAAGGATAACTAAAAGCTACATTATTGAAAGTTACGTTACCTCGAATTTTCTGCAAGATATCAGAATCTTGTTGTGAATTTATTTTTTCAGGAGTTTCTTCCAATAATTCAAAGACACGTTCTGTGGCGCCGATAGCTTTCTGAATTTGGGCGTAAAGTTCGGCAATCCCTCCAAAAGAGGCTCCAACAAAAGTCGAATACAATACAAACGAGATTAATTGACCCACGCTTAACTCACCGCTAATGCTTAATCTTACACCAAACCAAACCACCGCCACAATAGCTCCAAATAGACAAAATATAATGAATGAGGCGAAATAACCTCTATATTTACCCCCTTTAATAGCTATTTTTACGACTTCTTTTATTTTTCCATTATACCGAGCAATCTCATACCATTCATTGGCG
>CANCPC010000160.1 GCA_947379965.1 Flavobacteriaceae bacterium
TATATGGCAGAAATAGGCTTTTTAGGTTTCCATTTCTCAAGAATTACCATGTCTTCATCAAAATGAGTAGATAATTCTGGGATAATAACTTTTAATTTTCCTGTTTGTGAAATAATCAAAATCTTGTCATTGGGTCTAAACTCACCCAACAATTCGCCTCTTGCATCAACATTTAATCGTTGAACAGTATCGTCAAACCAAATTTTTCTTGGCAATAAAGTCGAAATTCCTTTTTCCTTAATTTCGATTTTCTTGATTGGATATTTGGAAACTAAATTCCCTTTGGAAGCTCTTCCTTTTATGGCAATATTAGCAAAATCTACATCCCATTTCAGTTTCTTGATACTTCCTATTTGGCGCAAAATAATTGTAATTACTTCCGCTTCACCATTTGGATTATGAGTGAAATATAAAACTTGTGAACCTTTGGTTTCATTGGACAAATCGTATAATTTATCTCGCGTAACTCCCGAAACATTAAAACGTTTTATATATGATGGACCTGATTTTCCGTCACGGTAAATCATGTTGTAAATCGTTCGCTTATCGCTTTTGTCGAAAATAGCAATATGAATAATATCTTTTCCAACAAACTTTTTGTCATCGACCTTACAAATCATCATATTCCCATCACGTAGAAAAACAATTACATCATCAATGTCAGAACAATCCGTCACATATTCATCTTTCTTTAAACCGGTTCCAACGAAGCCTTCTTCTCTATTTACATAAAGTTTTGTGTTACGCAAGGCCACTTTAGTCGCTTCAATATTATCAAAACTGCGCAATTCAGTAAGTCGCTCACGCCCTTTTCCGTATTTCTCTTTTAATTTAGTAAAAAAGGTAATTGCAAAATCGATTAGGTGTTCCAAATCGTATTTTACTTGTTCGATATCGCCTTCTAGTGCTTCAATTTTATCTTGCGCTTTGTTACTATCAAATTTCGAAATACGCATAATTCGAATATCTAACAACCGAAGAATATCATCTTCTGTAATCTCTCGTTTTAAGTTTTGGATATGCGGTTTCAAACCATCATCAACCGCTTTGATTACATCTTCTTTGGTAGTTTTATCTTCAATATCTCGGTAGATTTTGTTCTCTATAAAGATGCGTTCTAAAGAAAGAAAATGCCATTGTTCCTCGAGTTCAGCCAACTGGATTTCTAGCTCGCTTTTCAATAATTGAACGGTTCTGTCTGTCGAAATTTTCAACATATCCGAAACACCGATAAACAACGGTTTATTATTCTCGATCACGCAACCTAGCGGCGCCACCGAAGTTTCGCAAGCGGTAAAAGCGAATAACGCATCAATTGTTTTATCGGGAGAAACACCTGGGAAAAGATGAATTAAAATCTCTACATCGGCAGCAGTATTGTCCTCGATCTTCTTGATTTTGATTTTCCCTTTTTCATTAGCTTTCAAAATACTGTCAATCAAAGTAGTCGTATTTGTCGAAAACGGAATTTGGGTAATCACTAAAGTATTTTTGTCCAATTGGGCAATTTTGGCACGAACACGAACACGTCCTCCACGCATTCCATCATTATAATTGGATACATCAGCAATTCCGGCAGTCATAAAATCGGGGAAAATCTGGAATGGTTTTCCTTTCAGAATTTTTATCGAAGCGTCTATTAATTCATTGAAATTATGAGGCAAGACTTTCGTCGAAAGTCCTACTGCAATTCCTTCGGCGCCTGAAGCAAGCAACAATGGGAATTTTACAGGTAAATTATTGGGTTCCGCCCGACGACCATCATAGGAAACGCCCCAATCGGTGATTTTTGGTGAATACAAAACTTCCAATGCAAATTTCGACAATCGTGCTTCAATATATCTTGAAGCCGCAGCGCTATCGCCAGTTAGAATATTTCCCCAGTTTCCCTGACAATCAATCAATAATTCTTTTTGGCCAATTTGCACCATCGCATCACCAATACTCTGGTCTCCGTGAGGATGGTATTGCATCGTATGACCAACAACATTCGCCACTTTATTATAACGTCCATCATCTAATTCCTTAAGAGAATGCATAATACGTCGCTGAACGGGTTTAAAACCGTCCTCGATGGCGGGAACAGCGCGCTCCAAAATTACATACGAAGCATAGTCCAAAAACCAATCTTTGTACATACCTGTAACCTTGGTAATGGTATCGCCTCCTTCGTCACTATTTTCGTAAAAATGTTGCCCTCCGGAAGTTATTATATCTTCGAATCCTTCTTCGCTCTTTGACTCGTTTAACGCTTCGTTATTTTCGTCTTCGTTTGGGATTATGTTATCTTCGTATTCGTCCATTTTTATTAACTTGCTTCAATCGTATCTAATTCTACTTTCAAATTCTTGATGATAAAATCTTGTCTATCGGGTGTATTTTTACCCATATAAAAAGACAATAATTGCTCTACCGATGTATTTTTATCCATCATAATAGGATCTAGTCGAATGGTTTCACCAATAAAATTTTTAAATTCATCTGGCGATATTTCTCCAAGTCCCTTAAATCGAGTGATTTCAGGTTTTGGTTTTAACTTTTCAATAGCCTCTTTTCGTTCCTCTTCCGAATAACAATAAATAGTTTCTTTCTTATTTCGAACTCTAAAAAGTGGTGTTTGCAAAATGTACAAATGTCCTTCTTTGATTAATTCAGGAAAGAATTGTAAGAAAAAAGTAATTAATAATAATCGAATGTGCATTCCATCGACATCGGCATCAGTGGCGATTACAATATTGTTATAACGTAATTTTTCTAAACCATCTTCAATATCCAAAGCTGCTTGCAACAAATTGAATTCTTCATTTTCATAAACAATTTTTTTGGTCATTCCGTAACAATTCAACGGTTTTCCTCGAAGACTAAAAACCGCTTGCGTATTTACATCGCGCGATTTAGTTATGGATCCTGAAGCTGAATCTCCCTCAGTGATAAAAAGAGTACTGTCTAAATTTTTTGGATTTTTAGTGTCGGGAAGATGCGCCCTACAATCTCTTAATTTCTTGTTATGTAGATTTGCTTTCTTTGCTCTATCGGTAGCTAATTTTCGAATACCTGAAAGTTCTTTTCTTTCTCGTTCTGCCTGCAAAATTTTGCGTAATAAAGCTTCCGAAGTAGCCGGGTTTTTATGTAAAAAACTATCTAATTTATTTTTTACAAAATCATTTACAAAAGTTCGCACCGATGGCATTCCCGGTTCTGATCCCATGTCGGTTGAACCTAGTTTAGTTTTTGTTTGTGACTCAAAAACCGGCTCCATTACTTTGATACTAATAGCCGTCACAATCGATTTCCGAACATCAGAAGCTTCGAAGGGTTTGTTGTAAAATTCTCGAATCGTTTTTACAATCGCTTCTCTATAAGCAGCTAAATGCGTTCCTCCTTGTGTTGTGTTTTGACCATTAACAAAAGAATGATACTCCTCTGAATATTGAGTTTTACTGTGGGTCAAGGCGATTTCGATATCACCTTCTTTCAAATGAATAATTGGATATTCTAAATCCTCTTGATTGATAGTTTCTTCCAATAAATCTTTTAGTCCATTTTCCGAAAAATATTTTTCTCCATTAAACAAAATCGTCAAACCATTGTTTAGATAACAATAGTTTTTGAGCATTTTTATAATGTATTCAAAACGGAATTTATAATTTTTAAAAATTGTTTCATCCGGTATAAATATAACTTTTGTTCCCTTGCGTTTTGTGGTCTCAATGATATCTTCCTCTAGAACCAAGTTACCTCC
>CANCPC010000161.1 GCA_947379965.1 Flavobacteriaceae bacterium
AATTAAATCGCTTTCGAAGTCTGAAAAAAGACAATTCAAGATTTTTGCAAGTCGATTGGAAACAAGTTCGAATACAAAGTTTATTGAATTATTCAATATTTTGGATAAATCCGAATCTTATGATGAGAAACTTATTTTAAAAAGTAATATCATCAAAAAAGTACAATTATCGAACCTTAAATCCTATTTATATAAGCAAATATTAGTTAGTATTCGGTTAAATATTCCAAGTCAAAATATCCGTTATCAATTACGCGAACAAATTGATTTTGCAACCATTTTGTACAATAAAGGTTTGTATAAGCAAAGTTTGAAAATTTTAGATAAAACCAAACAACAAGCTCTAGAAAATGATGAAAAATACATGGCTTATGAAATTGTTGAATTCGAAAAACTGATCGAATCGCAATACATTACGCGAAGTATTCAAGGTCGTGCCGATGAATTAGTTGTTCAGGCAAAAGAACTAAATTATAAAAATACCATTTCAAGCAAATTATCAAATCTATCCCTTCAATTGTATGGTATTATGCTAAAAACGGGTTATGTAAAAAGTGATTCCGAATACCAGTATATCGACGATTATTTCAATAAACATATTTCAAGATTAGACGAAAATAAATTTGGTTTTCGAGAGAAATATTGGTACTATAATGCCAATTTATGGCGTAGTTTTTTAGTACAAGATTTTTTGTCATGCTATAAATATGCCCATAAATGGGTGACTCTTTTCTATGATAACAAAAACATGATTTACCTTAATCCAGTATTTTTCTTGAAGGGAAATCATTATTTATTGGAGTCTTTATTTATGTTGAAATACATGTCAAATTTCGAGAAATATCTAGAATTATTAGAAGATACCATTTCCGACCCACAATTTCCAGTAAATGATAATATTTCCTCTTTATCATTTTTATATGTATATAATAACAAACTCAATTATCATATTTTAGAGGGTACCTTTGAAGAAAGCGAACACTTGATTCCAGTAGTAATAGACAAAATAAATTTACATAGTGAGCATCTCGATGAGCATCACGAAATGTTGTTTTATTATAAAATTGCTTGTATCTATTTTGGGAACGAAAAATATACAGAATGTATCTTTTATTTAGAAAAAATCATCAATAATAAAAATCTATATGTACGAGAAGATTTAGCCTGTTTTGCTCGCATTTTGTGTTTGATTGCTCATTATGAATCGGGCAAAGATTTTAATATGGAAAATCAGCTAAAAAGCACCTATAAATTCCTTATTAAAATGAATGATTTGCATGAGGTACAAAAAGAAATGATTCGTTTTTTGAAAAAGTTAAGCACCATTTATCCTTCTGATATCAAAAAAGAATTTATAAATATAAAAGAGCGCTTTATTGAATTAGAAAAAAACACCTACGAGAAAAGAGCTTTTCTTTATCTCGACATCATTTCATGGCTCGAAAGCAAAATTGAAAATCGGAAAATCAGCAATATCATCAAGGAAAAGGCGAAGTTGAATAATAGGTAATTAGGATTTTCTTTAAATAAAATTTTGGGTTTTTGTCAACAAAATTATGCTATCAGGATTTATAATGATCACTTATCAGTACAATCCACAACTGTAAATTTGTATTTTACATTATCAAAATCTATAGGTTCCCCTTTAACAAAATAAGAAGCTCCCATTGTGGTTTGAATTTTTCCATTGCCTAAAATAAGTTCATTCCCCCGCTTCAAAAAGGCCAATGGATTTTTGAAAGTTACTTTATCATAAGCACCTTGAATAAAAGTATAAGCTACAAATAAAGTATCTCCCTTAAATTCGCCTGATATTTTACCTTCTTTTTTGGGCATATTATCAATTTTCATAACCATATCTCCTGATATTTTTCCATTTTTTAAAGTATTAACTTTTAAATCAACAGTATCTTTTTCATAAATAGATTGATAACACTGAGAGCTAACTGGCTTTTCTTCAACAACTTTTTGTTTCTGATTTCTATTGCAACTTGCGATTCCGATGCAAGCTAAAAGCAAAAATAGGACACCTTGATTTTTCATTGGAGTAGGTTTAATTTAAATTCTAATTTACACATATTTTGCTATTTAAAAACAGTTTTTGAATTAATTTAAAAAAAAATAGTATCTGAATTGAAATTACTATTTTTCATACTAATTTCAAATTTTAGTATTTGTTATTAACTTTTAGAATTTCGAATGAAAAATAAATTTTATATTTGTGAATAGGAGGATTAAAATCCTTTTTTATGATTCAATTAAATTATACTATGCATAATATTCCTAGTGTTGACTTACGTGATTTTCTCTCGGACGATCTGATACGTAAACAAAAATTTGTAAATGAAATTGGTAATACTTTTGAAGAAATTGGATTCGTAGCCTTAAAAGGGCATTTTTTAGACGAACAATTAGTAGACGAATTATATGGCGAAATAAGAAACTTTTTTGCTTTGCCTTTAGACACAAAAAAAACGTATGAGATACCGGGAATTGGAGGTCAAAGAGGGTATGTTTCTTTCGGTAAAGAACATGCCAAAGGTCGAAAAGAAGGCGATTTGAAAGAGTTTTGGCATTTTGGTCAATACCTAGATAATGATTCTAAATACGCTCAAAAATATCCGGATAATGCAGAAGTAAAGGAATTACCTCGCTTTAATAGTGTTGGAAAAGAAGCCTATCAAATGCTCGAAAAAACAGGTGTTTACGTATTGAGAGCATTGGCTTTGTACTTAGGTTTAAACGAGTTTTATTTTGATGAATATGCCAAAGAAGGGAATTCGATTTTAAGACCCATTCACTATCCTCCTATTACTTCAGAACCCGAAAATGCTATACGTGCTGCAGCTCATGGCGATATCAATTTGATTACGCTCTTGATGGGGGCACAAGGTCGCGGTTTGCAAGTACAAAATCATGATGGCCTTTGGATTGATGCCATTGCTCAACCGGACGAATTAGTAATTAATGTGGGCGATATGTTGTCGCGACATACAAATAATAAATTAAAATCGACCATTCATCAAGTGGTAAATCCGCCAAGGGAATTATGGGGAACTTCACGCTATTCTATTCCTTTTTTTATGCATCCTGTGAGTGAAATGAAATTGGATTGTTTAGAAAATTGTATCGATGCTGAAAATCCAAAGCAATTCGAGAATATCACTGCTGGCGACTATTTACATGAAAGATTGGTAGATTTGGGATTAATTAAAAAATAAAATGGGACATGGATGAAACGGATTTACTTCGTAAAAGCGCGAATAAAAACGGATTTTTAAATTGAATAATTTCTCTGTAGGCAGCACTCACAAGTTTTAGATAAAAATAAACACAGATTCCACAAATTTACTCCAACAGATAATCGGTAAAAATCGGAGTAATCTGTGGTAAAAAAAATAACGAGTTATATTTAAACATTTAACCTATAAAAATTAAAATCCGTTTTATCAGCTTAAAAATAGTAACAACATGGACTTACAAGACCAATTAAAAAATTTATTTCCGGACCACCAAGAATTAGAACCTGAAGAAATTCAAGAGCAAGATCACGTGCTTTTTATTCAAAAAGAACCTATGATTTGCAAATTCGAAAAGCGAAAAGGAAAAGCTACAACCCTAATCGAAGGGTATG
>CANCPC010000162.1 GCA_947379965.1 Flavobacteriaceae bacterium
TAGCCATGTTCATATTCTAATTCGGGCATGTATTTAAAATTCATTCCATAAATACCAGCAATAAATGTAAGCGGAATAAATATTGACGAAACAATGGTCAATGTTTTCATAATCTCGTTCATCTTATGACTTTGTGCCGAAAAATAGAAATCGGAGGCACTATGAAGAGATCCCATATCATATTCTATTTGCTCTAATAGCTCTAAACTTTTTTGATGTAATCTAGAAAAAAAGCTAAAATTTTCATTTTCTATTACATTAAAAACATCATCCTCTTTCATACTCTTAATGTCATACAAAGAATCACGAAGTGGTGTGATAGAACGTTTTAAAAAATTAAAATTATCTCGATGTTTTTCAATTCTTTCAAGAATTAGAGGGTTTGAACTTGTTTTGGTAAGATTAATTAATTCTTCTATTTTATCTTCTTCGTTTTCTATGGTAATATAAAAATTTTCCATAATAGAATCTAGAAGAATATACAGCAAATAATCAGCTTTTTTTGTTCGTACAATTCCGGAATGGGTACGAATTCGTTCCCGAATATGAGTAAAAAAATCACTTCTTTTTTCTTGGAAAGAGATCAAGATTCCATCTTTTATCAAAAAGCTAATTTGCTCGACACTAATATTATCGGAGTTTTGTGTGGGCAACAATGATTTAATATTAAAAAATAAAACATCGTGTTGTTCCTCTATTTTTGTTCTACGAGTGGTATTTAAAATGTCGGCAAGCATAAAATTATCGATATCAAAATAATCCCCAATAACTTTTAATAAATTAAGGTCATTTAGACCATGAATATTAAGCCAATTTGTTTTATTTATATCAATGCTTTTGTTTAAATCTGAGACTTTAAAATCATTATATTCAGAAAAATCAGTATCATCAAAAACAAATAGCTGCATTTCTGAATCCGTATTTTTATGTATTCCGGTATATTCAAGATTATAAGGCTGAAGTTTTCTGCCTTTCTTATATTTAATTTTTCTCATCTAAATTATTTATAAAGCGAAATTACGGAAATCTATATTATCGAATTGTGATATTTATCATTTGTTGAAATAATTCCAAAAAAAAAACCGAACTATTTCTAGTCCGGCTTGATTATATTTTAAAGGGATACTATTAGTTGGTTTGAGATTTCAATGCTAAATTATATATAACCAAACCAAATCCTATTTTATTTATAGCATCTGCAATATTATAAGCTACATCAACACTTCCTTTACCTACAATTCCAGTATACCATCCGTCTGTACCTAACATATATCCCAATGGATAAATCGCCCAGCCCACTAGAACAAACCAACACAAAATTTTGTGAGCTGCAAGAACATTACCTCCAGCGTCTTGTGCAATTTTTGATGCTTTACCTAACCAAATTTCATAAACAATTACAAAATAGGCAATTCCAGAAACTAGTCCCCAAAGCCAAGCGTTAGGACGGTCAACAGTTTCTCCGAAATAACCTGTGATCAACATGATAACAGAAAGAATAATCATTTTCCACATTAAGGATTGTTTTGCTCCTGCAACCTTCAATATCAAGAAAAACTCGACACACATCAAAGGTACAGTCAATGTCCAATCTACATAACGAAAAAATGTTGGAGATTCTTGGAAAGAAGTCCAATAATCTCTCATGTAAAAATAATGAACCGCTGCAATAAAGGTTATCAATCCTGAAACCAGAACAGAAGTTCTCCACTTTTTATCAAATTGATTTAATGATAAAAAGAAAAATGCTGAAGCAGCCATCATAGCCATACAGCCAACAAAAAAGGTAAAACCAACATAATCAGTAGGTAATAACTTTGCAATTAATCCTGGAATAATCATAAATTTTATCATAATTAATAAATTTAAATTGTTATTGTTTAACCAAATGTAAAAATAATTAAACAATAAAAAACATTTTATATAATTTTTTATGCTTATTTTTATATTAAATACAAATAATTATGACTAAATATTCAAATATATCAATAGTGGCAAGCTTTTTCGGATTATGGCTTGATTCTTTTTTTTCAAAACAATTTCAAATAAACTTAGGATTTTTACTAATTTTTTCTTTTGGAATATTGCATGGAGCTAATGATTTGATAATTGTTGAAAAAAATAATAATACAAAAAATCCATTTTCATTTTTTAAAACGCTCATAATCTACCTATTAATTGTAATGATAAGTGCGTTTCTGTTTTACTTCATACCATGGTTTGCCCTATTATTATTTATTTTAGTTAGTGCCTTTCATTTTGGCGAACAACAGTGGAAAGAATTAATAAGCAACTATCCAAATTGGATTTGTAATACAATTGCCTTTACTTATGGACTTTTCATTTTATTATTGTTATTTATTTTTCATACTAATGAAGTTGAAAATATAATATTTGAGATTACTAAAATTCGAATTTCTCCATTATATATTCCTCTATTATTTAGATTAACAGGATATGTCTTTTTAGTAACTTGTGTTTATTCTTTTTATAAATACTTTGATCTGAGAGGAAAAATTTTAAATGAGCTATTTTATTTAATCGTATTTACTATTATTTTCAAAAGCTCAAGTCTAATTTGGGGTTTTTCGATTTATTTTATTTTGTGGCATAGTATACCTTCTATTTTAGAACAAATGAAATTTCTTTATACTGATTTGTCAATGCAAAACTTTAAAATCTACTGCAAATCAGCTTCCCTATATTGGTTAATTTCGATATTTGGAATTTCAATTCTCTATTTTATTTTTAAGGACCAACAAATATTTAATGCTATCTTTTTCTCTTTTTTAGCAGCAATAACTTTTCCTCATGCTTTCGTTATAACAAAAATGTTTAAAAAAAAATAATTGATTTCAAAAAAATAACAAAAAAAACCGAACTATTTCTAGTTCGGTTTAAATCTAATATATATCCTATAGTAAAGACACACTGCAGTGCGTCTCTAAAAGAAAATTATTTTACTTCTTCGAATTCAACGTCTTCAACATTGTCACCTTGAGCTTGTTCTCCTTGTGGTTGTTGAGCACCACCTTGAGCTTGTTCTCCTTGAGCATACATTGCTTCAGTAGCTGTTTTCCAAGCTGCATTGATTTTGTCAAGAGCTACTTGAATAGCATCAATGTCTTGAGATTGGTGTGCCATTCTCAATTCAGTTAAAGCATACTCTATAGCCACTTTGTTGTCATCTGTCAATTTTTCACCAAGTTCTTTCAATTGAGATTCCGTTTGGAAAATCATTGCATCCGCTTCGTTTAATTTTTCAGCTCTTTCTCTAGCGATTTTATCTGCTCCAGCATTTGCTTCAGCATCTTTTTTCATTCTTTCGATTTCTTCAGCAGTTAATCCAGAAGAAGCTTCGATACGAATATCGTGAGATTTTCCAGTTCCTTTATCTGTTGCAGAAACTTTGATGATACCATTAGCATCAATATCAAAAGTAACTTCAATTTGAGGAACACCTCTTGGCGCGGGTGGAATACCATCTAAGTTGAAACGACCAATAGTTTTGTTATCAGCAGCCATTGCTCTTGCACCTTGAAGAACGTGAAGTTCAACTGTTGGTTGAGAATCTGCAGCTGTAGAGAAAATTTGCGATTTTTTAGTTGGAATAGTAGTAT
>CANCPC010000163.1 GCA_947379965.1 Flavobacteriaceae bacterium
ATAATCTAGTTGGAAGCATTTTTCTCATCTTCTTTCTTTCTCAAAAGTTCCGAAAAAACAAACACTGGATCGTCACCTGTCTCAATCATATTTCTAAAGGACCAAAAACAATCTTGTGTTAAATCAAAATGGGTATCAGTATCTGAATTGATTTCTCCTGGAAATAAGGAATAAGTTAATAAATCCCTAGAATAAACAAATTCAACATAATTATATTTTACACTTACTTTAACGGTGCCGAAATTTAACAATCCATTAAAGTGAGAAGCCAATACTAAAACATCATTAGTGATTTCTTCATCAAATCGTTGAAGGATGGTTGATCTAAATATTAGTCTACCAGAGCTCACTAAGTAGTTAAAGTCTACACAAGTGGTATCATCCAATTTAAAACCACATTCAATATGCTTATCATTGTCAAATTGTCCAAAATTCCAGCCAGAGCTTTTATGAAATTTAAGGAGTTCCTTCCATACATAATGGGAAGACTTTTTCACATTTAGGGTTCTATAAATTCTTTGAAAGAAGTATTTTATTTTGCTAAAAATAAATCGCATTGTTTTCATAATATTACTTATTATTTCTGGGTATATTGTCCATAAAAAGATGAGGACTATTATTTTGATGATTATCATTACTAATATTTTTAAAAAGGATAATCCGATTTGTCTAATCCTATATTTTCGTTTTTTTGGATTTCTTGATATTCACATTTAAAACTGAAACACTCATAAATATCGAGTACAACTCCATCTTGAATATCAATTATCAAATCCAAATAGTCTTCCGATTTATTACCAACAAAAGAGAACCCTTTACAATTAAAATTACACGTTTTGGAATTACAAACTCCTTCATATCGATTCAAATAAGTGTTACCAGCTTCTATAAATTCGTCAAGTGCTGAACCAAGTTTCTTTATAAATAAAGGCTTTTCAAAATTCTGATAGGTCTTATTATCATCCAAAACATTTGAAACCTTAGCAATGTCCAAACACTGCAAAAAATATAAAACAGTATCAGCCTGTGTTTTTAATACTATATCTCCTGAATCATTTGGATTTTTAACTAAAAATGCTTCTTTATTTCCTTCAAAGGAACCTAACTCGTCTCGATTTTTATTTCTCATAGCATAATACTAAAATGGTAAATCATCAACTTCTTCGTATTGATAAACATTCTTATTAACCTCTTTTTTTTGCTCCTGAGTTCTATTAAGTAAAAATCCCCATTTATCATTGTCAGATAAATTTGAAAAATACCTGTTCTCTTCAACTCGCTTGCAACATTCACATTTTTTGAAGCCGAGTACTTCCATATAATTATCTGCAAATTTTAAATCCGGATTAAATTTTATTCTGTAATACTCAATTAATAATTTTCTAATGGGCAACTTATATTTTCTATGATACTCTTTTAAAAATGCCTTAACATCAGCATCAGTATAGCCAGTATTATTGTTGTAAAGTGGATTGTCAGTAAAGGCACATCCAGAAATTTTACCAAAATATTTCAAAATTGTGGTGTTTTTCTCCTTAGCGTAATAGTATCTCCCAGCCGCTTTTATGAGTAAATCAATTTTGTTTTCAAGTTCTTGAACGGAATAGTTTTCAAGTTCATCAAAACCCGAATTTTCATAATTAATTGCTTTGGGATTGTAGGATACTCCAAAGGCCAGTTCAAGTCGCATTACAAAAATATCAGGGGTTTCAAGTAAATATTGATTTTCCAAAAACCATTTTCTGAATCGTTCTATTTCTAAATCTCCTCTATCTATGATTTCTTGTGGCAATTCAAAATTGGTGAAGTCAGAATGTAATCTCTCACAACTTTCATCAGTATGATAAGCTGGTTGATGTTCTTTGAATACAAATCTTTTTGAATCATAAACAACCATAGGGTCGTAAATCTGTTTAAAATAATTATCTGGATTTTTCATTAATTCTTGAATCGCAAGCAAACAATTCTCTTCATATTTGCTAAACATATATATTTTGAATCGATAAACTTGACCCGAAAGATTGACATTTTTAAAGTTATTTCTAGTAACAATTTTATGGGTATTATAAGACGTGATATAAGCCATGATAATATTGTTTAAAGGGGTTAATAAATTATTAATCTATACCTATTAATACTCCAATTTAGAAAAGGTAACCCTATGAACTAAAAAAAATATTTACTACTTCAATTTAACTAGTGCCAGAATTCTATAATATCATCATCCAAATCATCAGGATTAGATTCTTGTTCCATCTTCCAGCGCGCATCTTTCTCCTTCAGTTTCTGCTTTCCTTCCGCTGACAGTTTAAAATCAGGGTTTCTATTCTTAATCGCATCAATCATATAAACTGTAAGGTAAAAGGAATCTATATTGATAATACACCAATCGATATAATTAATTTGCAAATCCAGAACTTGCCAAACGGTTTTACCTTCATGTTTACCAAATTCAAATAGGGTATTTGATCTATATAATTTCATGTTAGTCATTTTTTACTGTCTCAAAAGACTATTCTTCACCGAAGTAAAAAACATAATTCGGTCTTTATGAAAAGTTAACTCATTATTACTTCGGCTCAATGTTATCGAAGTATTATCAATATTAGCTCCATACAAGCCATTGCGATAAGCTAATGGAAAAGGAATGGCACTTTGTACTAAATCTAAAGTTGATTGAGGCACACCTTCATCCCCAGGTTCAGGAATTAAATTGTAAATAGTTGTTACTATAATTCCATTTTTAAATCCAACAATGATTTCACCTATTTTTCTATTATAATAGTATGTGTTTGTAATAGCACCAATATATTTATAAGTGTGGACACCAGTTGCGGATGAAATACCAAGTAGTTTAAACTGGGTTGATTTTGGAGTTAATCGATCTCCCAAAAAAAACTTTTGTGAAAAAGAAGAAACCGAGACCAACAGTAATAATGCGAGAATAATAGTTTTACTTTTCATCAGTGTTCGATTTATTTTTGTTAGCACTTCTAATCAATAGAATTCCCGGTAAAAAAGGAAATAAACCAAGCCCTATGAGAGCTCCCACAAGTTCCGGAAAACTATGAATACCATAAATTGATAAATAGCGAAAAAAAGATACAATGCCAAGGATAATAAATCCGATTCCAAATAGTGTTTTCATGCTTTTATTTTTTAAATGAAGTTTAGTAGAAAGTCTCTCTTGCTACTATAAGTTAATATCCAAAATGAAAAAAGGTAACCCTGTTATTAGTATTTATTTTTCAGGTTTAATAGTTTGAAGGTGTCAAGCATAATGGCAAAGGCAGGTGTAGTTTCATCCAGATAGGTTTCAATGGAACAAGCATCGATTGTCAATACTCTGTTACCAAAACTGTAAGCAAATTGTTTGTGGTATAATTGCAAGCCATTTTCAAAAGGTGTAAGCATGTGTAAATAATAAAACTCTTTTAAGTCGATAATAAACGTACCTCTTTTTACAATCCGAGCAGTACCATAAACCGCATTAAATTGTTCTTC
>CANCPC010000164.1 GCA_947379965.1 Flavobacteriaceae bacterium
CTAGTATAACCTACACAAAATATACCTGCAGCTTTTGCGGCCTTAATGCCATTTGTACTATCTTCGATTACGATACAATTTTCTTTTGGGAATATCGATAATTCAGCAGCAAATTCGAAAATTGCAGGATGTGGCTTCGAGTTTGGAAAATCTTCACCGCTAACAATATGAGTAAAATATTGATACAATCCGAAACGCTTAAATACCCTATCAATCGTTACTTTTGATGCTGATGAAGCTAAAATAAGTTCCATTCCGTTGACATGTAGATTTTTTATTAATTTTTCAACTCCATCCAACAAAGTCAAATCTTCTTTATTATCGAAAGCATCGTTGAAAAGATCTCTTTTTCTCTGAATTAAAACCTCGACCTCTTGGTCAATAGGAAAAATTTCTTTCAATTTTTGAAAAGTATTTCGGGTCGAAAATCCCATAAACGTGGTAAACATTTCAGGAGTTACATTTATTTTTAATTCAGAGAAATGTTGAAAATAAGCATAACTATGAACGGGTTCCGTGTCTACGATTACACCATCCATGTCGAAAATTACTGTTTGTATCATTTGGGGTATTGGGTTCTTGGTTTAAAAATATAATCTGCTTAATGTGTTCTTAAACTATTTATTCCTTTTTTAATAAATAACGAATTACCGTTTCTGCAGCATACAATCCGAATAAACCTGGCATATAACTATTCGTTCCATAAAATGATTTCTTAAAATTAGATCCATCAGTCATTTTTAAACTAGAATCATCTTGAATTTCCGATGAGAAAACAACTTTCAGTTTATCAATTTTCACTTCTTTCAATCGTCTCCGAATTGTTTTTGCCAAAAAGCAATTTACAGTATTGGTAATATCAGCAACCTTAACTTTTGACGCTTCCATTTTCCCACCTGCACCCATCGAAGAAATTATTTTAACTCTTTTTCGTTTGGCAGCAATAATCAAATTCAATTTTGGAGTAATGCTATCAATACAATCCAAAACATAATCATATTCATCTGAAACGAGTTCAAATGCACGTTCTGGTGATAGGAATTCTCTAATCCGATTCAGTTTCAATTCAGGGTTAATATCCATCAATCGGTCTCCAACAACCGTTACTTTTGGTTGCCCAACTGTCGAATGCATGGCAGGCAATTGCCTATTGATGTTTGTAATATCTACAATATCTCCATCAACAATTGTCATTGATCCTACTCCTGCTCTTACCAAAAATTCGGCTGCAAAAGATCCTACTCCACCCAGTCCCACAACTAATACATTTGCATTTTTTAAATTTTGCAATCCTTCGGCTTTAAATAAAAGTTCCGCTCTTTCTGTCCATTCCGCCATAATTATTTCGTTTGATGTTTAATGTTCCTAAAAATCATAAATGATTCGCCTTTTCGCTGACGCTGAAATCAAAAATCGTTAATCTAGATTCTTAAATTAAAAACAGTTTTATAATTTAACTCAATTATCTTTTTTAAATCTTCGATATCAATATTTTTATATTTTGCTGCCAATGCATAAACGTCTTGAATTCCTTCCTCGATCGTATCGGTTTCTAAAAAAAATCTATCATTTGGAATACTTATAAAAACGGATTTAAGATCAGGATTTTGTATTATATTTTTTCCAAAAGAAAGATAAAATCCTGCATCAAGAAGTTGTTTGGCAAGTTGCTCTTTTTTTGAAAACCCATGGATTAAAATAGGAATCGTAATTTTTAATCTTTTCTTTATTTCAATTAATTCTTGAAAAGCAGAAACACAATGAATTACAACAGGCTTTCTGTTTTTTTCGGCTAAAAGTAAATGTTTTTCAAAAACTGAAAATTGTATATCAAATGATGTTTCGCTTCGTTTATCTAATCCACATTCACCAATTGCCAAACATTCTGGTAAAGCCGATTTTTGATCAAGAATTTGAAAATCGTGCTCTAATCGGGTTTCTTTAATAAATAACGGATGAATTCCTATAGAATAAAACGGAATATCAGCATCAAATTCGTGAGGGTATTGATTGACTAATTCCAATACATCGGGTTGAGCTGTGAATTTGTGTGTATGCAAATTAAAGTATTGCATTAGTCATGGAATTTCTTTACACCTGCGAATATTTCAATATTCAAATCATTCTCTAAAGGTACTTTTGGACAAGAAAAACGGTGACTATAGGCACAATAGGGATTGTAGGAAGTATTGAAATCAATGGTAATTGTGTCGCCTTTTGGAACTTTCAAATCTATATATTTCCCTCCAATATAACTTTCTTTTCCTGAGGTTAAATCCGAAAAAGGCAAAAACAAATAGTCCTTAAACTCTTCCCTTTTAGTCAATTCTATATTTCGATAAACATTCAACTGAAATAATTTTCCATCAATAGAAAAGGATATTTCTCCATATTTTACATACATAGGCTTCCTATCTGTTGAAGTTTTCATTTGAAAAGGCTTTTCATTTTCGGTTCTAATAAATTTAGCATTCACAAAGAATTTTTCATTTATTGGATAAAAATCTAATGTTTTGAAAGATGCCAAATCTTCCGGATCTAAAGGACTCCTTTTAGCATCTGCATATTCTGCATTTAATTCCTTTTGGAATTTTATAACAGCCCGACTATCAAAATTTTCTTGGGCAAAACCAAGATTCAATAGCATAATAAAAAAAAAGGTTTGAATTGTTCTCATAAAATTTTTAAGCAAAAATAGTTTAAAACTTATAAAGCCGCAAAGTTAATATTCGCAGATATATATTTTGAAGAAGAAAAGAATCAAAACGCTTTCAAAAATCTATTTATTATTAAAAACCAAGCATAATCTAAGATATTCTTTTTTATATATTTGTAAAAAAAACAATCATGTACAAAATTCTAGCTAAAATAAATAAGATTTTACTTCCTAGTTTTACTAAAAACGGCTTAGATATTACCAAAGCAAAGAAATGGCAAAAAGCAATAATAGGCTATCGGTATTATGTAACAGCAAGAGCATTAGATTGTTAATTTTTGATTTTAAAAAATTAGATTAAATTTTGAATTCCAATTTGTAAATTACATAATTATACCTATATTTGCACCCACAAAATAGGCCTTGTGGCGCAACTGAATAGCGCACTTGATTACGGCTCAAGAGGTTACTGGTTTGAATCCAGTCAAGGTCACCACTACAATCCCGAAACACTTGATATACAAGGTTTCGGGATTTTTTATTTTCTTCCTGTGACCATTTTGTGTCCATTTTTTTTTCATAACTTTATACCTGCTAAGTTATACAAAAAATTAATGAAATCTAAAACACTAAACAAATTAACAAATTTTATCTACTTTTTAGAAAACGAAAGTATTTGGGAATCACAAGGATTAAGTCATTTTGATTTTTTAGAATCTAATTTAGGAGATTTAAAAAACGAAATTCAAAATAATATCCACGGAAAAAAAAATCAAATCAAAATAGATGTTATACATCACTACATTTTTGAGATTTATAAAATTATAATAATCAAAAATCAAGCTGCT
>CANCPC010000165.1 GCA_947379965.1 Flavobacteriaceae bacterium
TACCTGTTGCATCTGTACGTATTGACATTCCAAAATTAGTATAATCACCTTCTATATTGGCTTTATGACTAGGACTATTCAACCATGCTGTAAAAACTGCTTTTGAAGTTGCATAATTAAATGCTACGTTTTCTCCAACATTTTTAGCTCCTAGAACTTTCATAAGTTCATCAGATCGTGTTACAAATCCATCATGGCTAACTGTATTTACTGCTATCATGTTAACATCATGTTCTTCCGCTTTTACTGAGATATAATTGATGTCTTTCAATACATTTAATCCTTTGCTAACTCTATATTCATTAATCAAAGCCATCGCTTCCATTTCAGATGCAGAATAAGTATAACCTACAATCTTTGTTGTAGCACTTACATTTGTAGTTGAAACCGAATTCAATGCTTCTGGTGAACAGGAAGTCATTGATGGTATCATTGCAATAAGCAACAATACACAGAGTAGTTTTGCTTTCATAATAGTAGGTATTAAGTTTAAAGTAGATTGTGGGGCAAACTTCTTTAAGATTATGTTTTGAACTTTTTTATTTCTTTGGTAAATATAAAAACTTAATCGATTAAAATACAAATATAATCGATTAAATACACAAATGTTTTAATTTATACTATAAAATTCTTATAAATATAAATTTAGATTATTAAATAAAATATTAATTGGCAAAAAAAAAGCCCTGCAAATTGCAAGGCTATTAAATACTATCATAAATTTAAAACTAATCAATATGGATTAATTTTAAAACCATTTCAAATTGTTCTTTTTTGGAGACATTAGAATTGTCTATTTCTATGGCATCATTTGCTTTAATTAGTGGAGAATCTTTGCGATGTGTATCTAAATAATCCCTTTCTTCTACATTTTTAAGTACTTCGTCAAAAGTAACTCGATCACCTTTTTGAATAAGTTCATCATAACGCCTTTGGGCACGTGTTCTAGCGCTTGCTGTCATAAATATTTTGAGTTTAGCATCAGGAAATACTACGGTTCCAATATCTCTACCATCCATAACGATTCCTTTACTTTTCCCCATTTCTTGTTGTTGTTCTACGAGTTTGGATCGCACCTCAGGTATTTCGGCTACTTTACTCACATAATTCGAAACTTCGATAGTTCGTATTTGCTTTTCCACATTTACATCATTCAAATACATCTCAGCAAAACCCAAATCTGGATTAAATTTGAAAACTAATTTTATAGTAGGCAAACTTGCAATGAGTGATTGTGTGTCAAAAAAATGATTTCCAATATATCCGTTTTGCATCGCAAATAATGCTACAGCTCGATACATGGCACCTGTATCGACATAAACATAACCCAAGTGTTTGGCTAATTCTTTAGCTAAAGTGCTTTTTCCTGTTGATGAAAATCCGTCTATTGCAATGGTTATTTTTTCCAAAATTTATATATTAAAGTAGTATTATTTACGATTTGATTATTCTTGAAAGTTAATAGTTAAACCTAATAAACTAGTATTCCCAGCTAATGTATATCTAGAATACGAATAATTAAATTTCAATTTGTTTAATTTTAATCCAAAACCAAGAGACATTCCTGAGAAATTACGTTGATCAATTATCCGTAGTTCTTCGGATCGTCTAAAGTTATACCCTATTCGAAGATTCACTTTTTTCTGAGGAAAAAGCTCCATTCCAATAATCAAATGTTCCAAAGCATTTTTCATTGCTGATATCTTTTCAGGTGTTGTGGAACCGTCAAGAGAATATATTGCTCTATTAGGATTTGAAAAAGAAATTTTCCATTGCTGAAGATTATCAAGCGTTAAATGCCAACGAATAGGAACATTTTCTAATTGTTGCGAAACACCTGCCATAATTTCTATAGGTAATATTTCTTTAGTACCTGAATAGGTCGTAAACTGAGTTCCAATGTTCCGAATGACTAAAGCCCAATTTACATCATTTTTTTCATCAATATATAATGCGCCAAAATCAAAAGCACCACCTAATGAATAATACGTTTCAAGTGTTGATGATATCAGTTTACCATTTACACCCAAATGCAAACTAGTGTTAGGTATAGTATAGGAATAACCCAAAGAGAGTGCCGTTTCGGTCCCAGTAAAAGAGGCAGTTGCTTGACCATTTTCGTCATACCCCTGAAAATTACCGTAATTTACATAATTGATTCCGGCCTGAAAAGTTTGCAAATGACGATCATAAGTATATGCATAAGAAGCTGAACCGTAGGCAACATCACCATAATAACTACCATAATTGAATGCCAAGTGATTATCCATATCCGGATTTATAGTTGCTGGGTTAAAATTAGCTTGGTTTACATCCTCATCATAAATCGTAATCGTTTTTCCTCCCAATGCAGCTTGCCTTGGCGAAGTAATCAAGTTGAGAAACTGATATACATACTTCCCTCCTATTTGACAATAAGAAACGGTGCAAAACAAAAATAAAAAGAGAAATAAAAAATTCTTTTGCATACTCAAAAATAGCTGTTTTGTATAATAAAACGCAAATGCGAAGATAAAATTATAATGCTTAAAATTCCTTTTTTGTTCCTTAAGTTTATAAAGAAATTCCAAACAAAAAACAAAAATTCCATCCCGAAAAAAAGGATGGAATTTATATTTAAAAAAACTGTTTTTTTTAAAGAGTCTTTGCGTTTTTCACCTTTTGATCCATAATGGCAATTTTCAAAACTTCACTCATTTCTTTTACATAATGAAAAGTAAGTCCTGCGATATATTCCGGTTTTATCTCGTCGATATCGCTTTTGTTTTCGTGGCACAGAATAATTTCTTTGATATTGGCTCTTTTGGCAGCCAAAATCTTTTCTTTTATTCCGCCCACAGGCAATACTTTTCCACGCAAGGTAATCTCGCCTGTCATGGCTAATCCTTTCTTAATTTTCTTTTGCGTAAGCACCGAAATCAAAGAAGTCAACATCGCTATTCCTGCACTTGGTCCGTCTTTTGGAGTTGCTCCTTCTGGAACGTGTAAATGGATGTTGTATTTGGTTAAAACTTCAGGATTTACGCCTAATAAATCTGCATTTGATTTGATATATTCTAAAGCTATCGTTGCCGATTCTTTCATAACATTACCCAAATTTCCTGTAATCGTCATCGTTCCTTTTCCCGGAGAAATCAAAGACTCTATAAAGAGAATATCACCACCAACACTTGTCCATGCTAGTCCGGTAACTACTCCTGCAACATCATTGCTTTCGTATTTATCTCTTTCTAATCTCGGAATTCCAAGTACTTTTACAATATCTTCGTCAGTTACTTTTTTATTGTATTCCTCCTCCATTGCAATCGATTTGGCAGCATTTCGTATCACTTGTGCAACTTTAGCTTCTAAACCTCGAACACCCGATTCGCGTGTATAACCTTCTACAATTTTTTCTAATTGTTTCTTTCCAATGGTTAAATCCTTAGTAGTTAAGCCGTGTTCTTTTAATTGCCTTGGAAACAAATGCTGACGTGCAATTTCGACTTTTTCTTCAATAG
>CANCPC010000166.1 GCA_947379965.1 Flavobacteriaceae bacterium
TAAAAGCGTATTCATAAAAACTAAATTAACTATAATTTATTCGTTTCTCAAATGTATTTTGTCGAAGTTATTTTGCCGCTTTCTCTTGCTAAAACGTTTACCTACAGCGTTTCTGAATCCGAATATAATTATATTAAAAAAGGAATGCGCGTGGCAGTGCCTTTCGGCAAAAGTAAAATCTACACGGCGCTGGTAATCGAAATTCACCAAAACAAACCCAGTTTATACGATGCCAAGGAAATTCATCAAATTCTCGATATTAGTTCTATTGTGACCGAAATTCAAATCGCCCATTGGCAATGGATTGCGACTTATTATATGTGTGCCATCGGGGATGTGTATCGCGGCGCCATGCCATCGGCGCTTTTACTGGAAAGTGAAACTATTATTTCTCAAAAACAAGACGTTTTCGTGGATGAAAGTCTGCTTTCTGACGAAGAATTTTTAATATATCAAGCGCTTCAACAGCAAAGTTCCTTAAAGGTTCAGGAAATAATCAATATTTTAAATAAGAAGAATATTTTTCCGGTTATCCAAAAAATGATGGACAAGAATATTCTAGTTCTTCAAGAAGAAATGCAGGAAATCTATACGCCAAAACTGATTCGATACGTAAAATTACATTCTAAATACGATTCGAACGAAGGTTTAGGGCAATTGCTCGAAACCTTGAAAAATGCGAATAAGCAGAAGGAAATTGTCTTGAGTTTTTTCCAATTAAGTGCTTCGGAGAAAAAGCCAATCACGGTTAAAAAATTGACTGAAACCGCTAATTCTACTTCGACAATCGTAAAAGCTTTAATTGATAAAGAGATTTTCGAAGAATATTATATCCAGGTGGATCGCGTAAATTTCTCTGGAAAAACGCGAGAAGAACAAATGCAATTAAGCGAAGCGCAGCAAATTGCTTTCGAAAAAATTAAAGATAATTTCGCCCAAAAAGAAGTTTGCCTTTTGCATGGTGTAACCTCAAGCGGGAAAACCGAAATCTACATCAAACTCATTGAAGAATACATAAAAGACGAAAAACAAATCCTGTATTTATTGCCTGAAATTGCGCTTACAACCCAATTAGTGGGAAGATTACGCGATTATTTTGGCAATAAAGTAGCCGTTTTTCATTCTAAATATAGTAACAACGAAAGGGTAGAAGTGTGGCAGCAAGTTTTGGCACAATCGCAAAAAGCACAAATTGTCATCGGAGCTAGATCGGCTTTGTTTTTACCATTTTCGAATTTGGGATTGGTTATTGTTGATGAAGAACATGAGCAAACCTTTAAGCAAGTAGATCCTTCGCCACGCTACCATGCGCGCGATGCTTCGATAGTTTTGGCCAACAGTTTTAAGGCTAAAGTTTTATTAGGTTCGGCTACGCCAAGTATTGAAACCTACTTTAATGCCCAGTCTGGGAAATATGGTTTGGTCGAAATTTACGAAAGATTTGGCAACGTCAAAATGCCTGAAATCGAATTGGTAGACTTAAAAGAAAAATATTTCCGCAAGAAAATGTCAGGTCATTTTAGCGACACTTTAATCGAAGAAATCACGGCGGCTTTGTCATTGGGCGAACAAGTGATTTTATTTCAAAATCGCAGAGGCTTTTCTCCTGTTATCGAATGTATGACTTGTGGTTACGTGCCTCAATGTACTCAATGCGACGTGAGTTTGACCTTTCATAAACACAAAAATCAGTTACGCTGCCATTATTGTGGGTATTCGATGGCGAAACCCTATAGTTGTCACAGTTGTTCAAGTGTTCATTTAACGACAAAAGGCTTTGGAACAGAACAAATTCAGCAAGAATTAATCGAATTATTTCCAGCTGCGAAAGTCGGACGAATGGATCAAGATACTACTCGAGGGAAATTTGGTTTCGAAAAAATAATTGATAGTTTCAAAAATCGTGAAGTGGAAATTCTCGTTGGAACGCAAATGCTCGCCAAAGGTTTGGATTTTGAGAATGTGAGTTTAGTCGGAATTATGAATGCTGATAATATGCTTTTTCATCCTGATTTTAGAGCTTTTGAAAGAAGTTATCAAATGATGACGCAAGTTTCTGGACGTTCTGGACGGTCAGATAAACAAGGAAAAGTAATTATTCAAACCTATAATACGGATCATAATACCATTCAGCAAGTGGTTCGTAGTGATTATGAAGGAATGTATAATGAGCAGTTGTATGAGCGTCAAATTTATAAGTATCCGCCATATTTTAAGCTTATTAAGTTGACTTTGAGACACCGAGATTTCGATAAGTTGAAGGAAGGTTCAATTTGGTTGTATCAAGTGTTGCAGCAAAATTTCACGATTCCGGTTCTTGGACCCGAGGAACCGCCAATATCAAGAATTAGGAATGAATATATAAGAACTATAATGATAAAAATTCCTCAAAGTCAATCTTTACAAGGTACAAAAAAAACTATCCAGAAAATTCTGAATAGTTTTGAAACTGTGGCACAATACAGGTCAATAAAAGTGACTGTAAATGTCGATTTTTATTAATTAATAGCTAATGCTCTAACTAAGTCCTCTTTTTTATGACGGCTTAAAGGAATTTTTGTAATTCCAATTTCGGCAAAACGACTATTAAATCGCTCTACTTTATCAATATTTATAATATAGGACTTGTGAACTCTTACAAATTTGTCTTTTGACAAATCATTTTCGAAAGATTTCATGGTAGAAAGCACTAAATTACTATCTTCCTCAGTAACTACTTTTACGTAATCACCAAAAGCTTCTATCCATTTTATTTTAGAGGTATAGATTTTTAACTTTTTCAAGTTACTTTTGATAAAAATATAGTCTCCGTCTTCTTCGTTAGTCTCCGATTTGAGGAGTTGTAAATCCATAGCTCTTTTTACAGAAGCGTTAAATCGATCTACTGCTATAGGTTTTTGAAGGTAATCGGTAGCATCATAATCAAAAGCCTTCATTGCATATTCAGCCTTTGAGGTAATAAAGATAATTTGAGGTTTAGTTTTTAAACCATCTAAAAAATCAAAACCACTGATGACAGGCATTTCAATGTCAAGAAAGATTAAGTCCACATTATGTATGGTCATACAACCTTTTGCTTCAATAGCGTTCGAAAAATCACCAATTAAATGTAGGTTTGGGTGATTATTCACTAATTTTGTAATGATCATTCTTTGTATAGAACTATCATCAACAACAACACAATTTAGTTTCATAATTTTAAGTATTAATGATTTGGGACTGTAAAGATAAAAAGTATTTTTTATAAAAACAAGCGTTTAACGGATTTTTTTGCATTACGTCGATAAAAAATAATAAATATTTGTTTATTGAAAAAATAATATTACTTTTGCAGCCAATTTAATAAATATGTATTTTTATGAATCATTATGAAACTGTTTTCATTTTAAATCCCGTTTTATCTGAAGTTCAGGTAAAGGAAACAGTGAGCAAATTCGAAGAATTTCTTACATCAAGAGGAGCT
>CANCPC010000167.1 GCA_947379965.1 Flavobacteriaceae bacterium
TATGCGCATTCTGCAAATCATCAACCGATTCGAATAAAGGAATTATGTCAACCGATAAATTATCCCAATTATTTAAGTGGAAAAGCGCAAAAGTCTCCATAACATTTAACGCACTTTCGTTGTTACTAATGATATATCTATCCGCTCCAGATTCACCATTTGATTCTTGAATTTTCTTGATGGCTTGAATTGACTCTAAAGTTGACTTCGTTATTTCATTATTAAAAGCATTAGGATCTAGATCTCCTTTCACGCCTGACAATACTTCGAATTTTTCTTCTTCTGACAATTCAAAATAATTTTTTGGAAAAACCTTCGAACCTGAATTTAAGTAATACTCAACAATATCATAAAAAACAGCATCATGAATTTTACTGTTTTGACGAATATCTAAAGAGGCAAAATGAAAACCAAACAAATTAACTTTGATTAGTAAAGCTTCCAATTCTTCCAAATACAAAGACTGGTGACGCTCAATTACAATTGTTCTTATTTTATTTAATTGCGTTTTAAATTCTTCCAATGTGATGAAAATCTCCCCTTTTGAATAAAAAACAGAACGATATAATTTTTGTTCAAGTTCAGATACCAAAACATCAACTTCAAAGAAAGTAAGCTTACGTTTCAGGTTTCTCATTTCGATATAATAGCATTTCAAAATTGATGTTCTTAGTCTTTCTGCTACTTTTAATGTAATTTCTGTAGTCACAAATGGATTTCCATCACGATCTCCACCCGGCCAAAAACCTAACTTTATTAATTGATTTTGAATAGGTTCACCATTAAATACATTTTTTTGAAGATAATGAACCATTTCTCCTGAAGTTTCATAAAACACATTTTCAAGATACCAAATCAAACTTACCGCTTCATCAAAAGGATTTGGTTTCTCGTTTTGAATAAAAGGAGTCTTGCCTAATTGAGCTAACAATTGTTTTATTTCGAGTAAGTTATTTTTACGAATAGCATCGGTTAAATCATTTATAATTCCAAGTACTGGACCTGGATAAAACTGTGTTGGATGAGCCGTTAAAACAGTCCTAACATTAAAGTTTTCTAAGAACTCTATTAATTCCCCTATTGCATTTTTAGCATCCGATTTCTCTTTAATATCTCTCAATGAACCTCTACCCTCCATGTTATTTACAACCGGAAAAGCTGCATCTTCAATCGCGTCAAAAAGAACTATTTGACGCTCTATATATTGTATAAAACGAAACATCAAATCGATATTTTCCTTTTCAGAAGCGCTTTGAAGGTATTTTTTAGCAAAAAAATCCACAATTTCCTTAGGAGTTTCTTGTTTTTTAAAACCAGTATCACAAACATCTGTAAATAACGGAAGTAAAACACCAGTATTATCTATAGAATCAAAGGGTAAGGTAATAAAAACACTATTGTAAATATGATATTTTGAAAGTACATCTTGATTAAATCGTTCTATTTTAGGCAGCGTATACATATATAATAGTTATTATTTGGTAGTTGTTCATATAAAAAAAAACCTCAAGAATTCACTTGAGGCTATCTTATCAATATAGTTATCAAGTGATTACATGTTCTTAAAAATCGTATGCATCAATCGTTTTTTGTCATTAATACTTTCTTCTAACGATATCATAGTTTCAGTTCTATAAACCCCTTCGATATCATCAATCATAAAAATTACATCTTTTGCATGCTTAGTATCTTTGGCTCTAATTTTGCAGAAAATATTAAATTTACCTGTAGTTACTGATGCTACAGTTACAAATGGAATTTCATTAATACGCTGTAATACAAATTTTGTTTGCGAAGTATTATTTAGAAAAACACCTACATAGGCAATAAAGGAATAACCCAATTTATCATAATCAAGAACTAAAGACGAACCCATTATGATTCCGGCATCTTCCATCTTTTTTACTCTAACATGCACTGTACCAGCAGAAATTAATAATTTTTTAGCAATATCCGTAAACGGAATTCTAGTATTATCTATTAACATATCTAGTATCTGATGATCTACTTCATCTAAACGAAACTTACTCATAATTATTAAATTAACATTATTAATTGAATTTGTAATAAATCAAAATAAACAGAAAAAAATCGAATTTATTCAGCTTTTGAGCCATTAACGAATATAAAATTGTTGTCTAAATAAAAATTAGCTTTTTGATCCAATTCAGGAACATTATTGCGATTATCTTGATACAAAGCACCATTCGCATTATATTCAACATGTCCGAAATAATTTTCTAATTCACCTATTTTAACTATGTATGCATTAAAATAAACATTATTATCAATTAACTCCTCTTTATATTGTGCAGCAAAATTCGTAATTATTTCTATACCATCATAATTTATTTTGATATTTTTATATATAAAATCACAAAAAACAACATTATTTTGAGGAATACTTAAATATTTATCAATTTCATTGTTAACTATATCGTTTTCGCTTAATATTTTAAAACTCGAAACCAAACTTATAAACACATATTTTCGAGTTTGTTCTCTATTATAATCATTTGGATAATGTCCAGCTTCAAATAAAACTGTCGGAACTCCAAGAAATTGAAAAGTATCACCAATACAATTTATATTAAATGAATCATCAAAACGTCCTATCTGACCTGGAATATAATTTTGTAAAATATCATTTATGCCTGCAATTAAATTAATCGCCTTTAAACGAGAATCATTTATTTCACAAGCTTCATTATAAGAAGGAGCTAGAAAAGACATTGTAGCTGGTTTGCCCGTATTAGCAACCCCAAATATAGTTCGCTGATCATGTAAATTATAACAAAAATCAGGTTTAAAACTTTCAAAAACCAATCTCAAAACCTTACTTTCTGGCTGAGAAAGATCCTGAGAATCTCTATTTAAATCAATTTTATTAGCATTTGCACGAGTGTAAAGTTTTGCTCCGTCAGGATTTAACATGGGAATACAACAAAAAGTAAATGCATTTAGAAATTTCTCCGCTAATTCTGAACCTCCATTTAATAGGTTTATAAAATCAAAAAGCCCTTTTGTTGTCGTACTTTCATTTCCATGCATTTGTGACCAAAGCAAAATTCTCATTTTACCGGTTCCAATTTGATATTGATATATAGGTTTTTCAAAAACCGATTTTCCAATAATTTTAAGTTCATTATTAGTATTATTTTTTTTCAATATAGGTTCAATTGACTCCAAAGTTATGTAACGACCCTTTAAAGAATTTTCTTTGTATTGATTATATAATTGCTCTAAATTCATACCATTTATTTTGATTTACAAAAGTAAACATCTTTATATTTACATTTGTAAACAATATAAACTACTGTTTATTTATAAATGTAAACAGTATTGTTTTATTTTATGTTTGTTCTAATTTAACTAATAATAGTAACTATTTATAAAAATAAAGTAAATTATTAATATTTTGTTTATCAGT
>CANCPC010000168.1 GCA_947379965.1 Flavobacteriaceae bacterium
TAGTTTCTTGATGAAATTTAATTTGTAAGATATTCAGATTCAAAAGAAATACTTTATATGTAAATGTGTAGTTTTAGTTTAAAGTTTAGTTGATAATCAATTTTAATTTTGCATTGAAAGTTTTATTATTAGATAATCACTCTTAAATCATTTTAATACTCAATTTTGTATAGTTTTTATATCAATATCAATCGAAATAGTGGTTTAGCTAATCTATAAATTTGTATTACTATTAATTAACCTTTTTTTATATGAAAATAAATGCCCCGCTTCAAATTTTAGTTGCTTTTTTACTTTTTAGTCATTTTAGTTTTGCACAAATAGATGTAGTTTATAATGATTTAGTTTGGTCTGATGAATTTAATACGAATGGAGCCGTAGATGGAAACAACTGGTTTCAACAAACGCAGTTACCCTTTGGGACTAGCTGGAGTAATGGAGAGGTGCAACACTATACCAATTTACCATCGAACTCCTTCGTTAATTCCGGTTTTTTGAATATTGTTGCCAAAAAAGAGACTTATACGGATCAAGGAGTTACAAAAAATTACACATCTGCTCGATTAAATTCTAAGTTTTCCTTTAAATATGGACGCATAGATGTTCGTGCTAAATTGCCTTTAGAAGCAGGGACTTGGCCAGCAATATGGTTGTTAGGTAAAAATATAAATGAACCTGGAGGTTATTTTTCATCCCTATACGGTACAACGAATTGGCCTGCTTGTGGTGAAATTGATATTATGGAGCATGGTATTTTTGGCCCACAAGTCAATTATGTTCAAAGTACCTTGCATACACCCTCGTCCTATGGAAGTTCAGTAAACCATGGAGGAATTGTTGCGTCTGATTTAGCCAATAATTACCATGTATATTCAATGAATTGGTCACCAAACCAAATTTCATTTCTTCTAGATGGAGTACTTTATTATACTTATAATCCTTCCGTTAAAGATGCTTCTACTTGGCCATTTGATAAAGAACAATATGTATTATTAAATGTTGCCATGGGTGGTGTTGCAGGAACAATTGACCCTAATTTTACCCAAAGTTCTATGTTAATTGATTATGTTAGAGTATATCAGAATACTAGTATCGATTCTCAAGCACCAACTAATTTCACCGCTACCCTTGGTACGATTTCTGGATCTTCGGTTGAGTTATTGTTAAATGGTTTAGATAACTCAGGAAATGTAACTTATAATGTAGATTATGGATCCGGTGCAAATTCTACCTTCAGTCCCTCCGGAGTTCAAAAGTCGCTGGTAATAAATAATTTGTCACCTAATACCAACTATACTTTTACGGTTACAGCAACAGATGCCGCTGGAAATGTTGCTGCTAATAATCCAATTGTGCTAAATGCTAAAACAACTAATGTATTACAATGTTCGGGAACTTCTTCGATAGCCTCGCAAGGTGTTTTTTTAACGGGTTATAATTATGCCTTTGAAACTATAGGAAATAGTGTTAAAATAACTTTTGAACTCCTAGACGCTGATAAAGTTGGTGTAGTTGCTTATTTATGGAAGCAATCCCCTTTTGGTGAATCCGCTATGTCAAATGTTTCCGGCAAAATTTTCTCCTCAACTATAACGGGACAAACCATTGGTTCAACCATTAATTATGCTGTAAAATTTGCTTTTGCTGGAGGGATGTCGGTAACAAAATATTTTTCTTATGTAGTAGGTAGTAATTGTGCATTAGGAATTGAAACATCTTCTCAATTGAAAAATGTTTTATACCCAAATCCTGTAGAAAACATAGTGACTCTAAAATTGAATGATGAACAAAATAATATCATTTTGACAGATATATTGGGGCAAAAGTTATTTGAAGCTGTAGTAAAATCAAATTACAATATAGATATGAGTGTATATAAATCAGGGATTTACTTTCTAAAAGTAAAAAATTCACAAGGTTCTGAAACCATAAAAATCATTAAAAAATAGGATAGAATTCTATTAGCTACACTCAATTTATAATTTAAATAGTATTACTCAAATGAATCAGAATGTACGAAAATTGAAAACGAAATTTTTTTCAACTTTGGCTTTTTTAATGATTTTTTCATTAGGGTTCGCACAAAATTTACCTTTAGATTTTGAATCAACAACAATAAACTATCCGTTTACTGATTTTGATGGTGGTTTGGCAACAAAAATTCCAAATCCACAAATCTCAGGAATAAATACAAGCGCGACCGTTATGCAACTTGTTAAAGGTACTGGGGCAGTTTGGGCGGGTAGTAAAATCACATTGGCAACTCCGGTTGACTTTTCTTCAGATAGAATTTTTAAAGTAAAGGTGTTTTCGCCTGTTGCGGGTATAAAGCTTTTATTAAAGTTTGAAGGCGCAGGTGCTTATTTTCAAAAACTATCTTTACCCATAACAACTGCAAATGTATGGGAGGAATTGACTTTTGATTTTTCGGCAGATGCCGTAAACAATTTGAATAATCAAATTGTTTTTATGTTTGATTTTGGCACCCAAGGAAACGGAGGTCTAAATTCAACCTACTTGTTTGATGATGTAACTCAATCAGCCGGAACTGGACCCATTTTAGATTTGCCGGTTTTGCCTTTGAATTTTGAATCTTCTAATGTTACATATCCTTTTGCTGATTTTGCTGGTGGAGCAGCTACAATACTATCAAATCCGCACCCAACTGGCATTAATACAAGTGCAAAAGTTGTAAGATTGATTAAAAATCCTGGTGAAACTTATGGAGGTAGTGTTATCCAAATGGCTGGGCCTATTGATTTCTCTTCCAATAAAATAATTAAAGTAAAAGTCTGGGCTCCTGTTGCAGGCAAAAAACTTTTATTGAAGTTTGAAGGAAGTCCAACCGATTTTGATGGTGGTGCTTTTGAAACTGATGCAATTATTACCAAAGCCAATGAATGGGAAGAATTAACTTTTGATTATAATTCATCAACTTTATTCCCTCCTGTAAACAATAATGATAATAAAATTGTTTTCTTCTTTGATTTTGGTACCCAGGGAGACGGAGGTCCAAATTCTACTTATTATTTTGACGATATAGCGTTTTCAAATGCTTTGTCAGTTCCCACTTTTACAATTTCAAAAGTAAAAATATATCCAAATCCTGTATTGCAGCAATTGTCAATAGAGGCCGATGAAGCGATTCAAAAAATAACTGTTTATGATCTCTTAGGTAAAGAAGTTTTAGTAAAAAGTCCGCAGAGTAAACTTTCAATATTACAAACTAGTCTACTTGAAAAAGGAATTTATGTAGTTAAAACCACTATTGGTGGTAAAGATTCAATTTCGAAATTTATTAAAGAATAATTCAATCGCATGTATTTGGAGGTATTTCTTCCCTAATTAATTGCATTAAAAAGTTTAAAAATGAA
>CANCPC010000169.1 GCA_947379965.1 Flavobacteriaceae bacterium
TGTTCCAATTACTGTTCCTGTATTAACTACTACAAGTACCACTTTACTAACTTCTACAGGTGTAGTAACAGGTGGAAATATTTCGTCCGATGGAGGCGGAACTATTACCTCAAGAGGAGTTGTTTGGAGTACTTTAGCTAATCCTACTATTTCACTTACTACTAAAACAACTGACGGAACAGGCTCAGGTGCTTTTACAAGTACTGTAACTGGTTTAACAGCAAATACGCAATATTACATCAGGTCTTTTGCTACCAATAGTGTTGGTACAAGTTATGGAAATGAAATTAATTTTACTACGTTGCCAACTATAGGGCAAACGTATCAAGGTGGAGTAATTGCGTATATCTTGCAAACTGGTGACTCAGGATATGTTGCAGGGGAATTTCACGGAATTATTTCTGCTACAACCGACCAAGTAATTAATATCACCTGGGGTAATGGTTCGTGGATTACAACAGGAGCAACAGGAACTGCCTTGAGAACTGGTAATACAAATACAAATACAATTGTTTCAGTATTATCAACAGGAAGTTATGCAGCTCGTCTTTGTTATGATTTAGTATTAAACGGCTACAGTGATTGGTATTTACCAAGTAAGGATGAAATGAGTAAAATGATTTTGAATAAAAATGCTATTGGTGGATTTTCAAGTGCGAATTATTGGAGTTCGAGTGAATATGATATTAAGAACGCATATTTTTCAAACTTCACAAGTGGAAGTGCCAATTTGATAGGTGATAAATTAACAGTTGCTAATGTACGTGCAATTCGGTCATTCTAATTCTTAAATAAAAAAAATCAATTTTTTAATTAGTTTTTATATCATAAGATAATGTTTCTAACATTTTACTAAAATAAAGAAAACAAAAGAAAAATAATCCAATATATTTAGCTTATTTAGGAACTTTAAGTTGGTTTCTTTTATACTTTTGACTGATTTATATATATAAAATTTGCTCTGGCATATGACCTCGAAAGTAAAATTCCGAGGTTTTTTTATGACATTTTTAAAATTACCTTTTCAATGAATCCTAATACTTGGTTTTAAAATAAGTCTTACATATCAAAACTTAAATTATTTTAAAGTCATTTTTTTTTTGCTTTACATTGAACCAATAACTATCAAAAAATCAAGCACTTGATTCGATTTTAAATCTATATCGCCCACAGTAGTACCAATGACCTTAAATTATTTTAAGGTCATTTTTTTTATCTAAATCGAACCGATAATCCTCACAAAATCAAGTATTTGATTCGACTTTCAATTTCTATTGTCTACAAAAAAAACTCCTCAATAATTTGAGGAGTTTTTTTTATACCATTATTTTTCTTTTATTTTTTGATGATTTCATCCAAAACCGCTTTCTCAGGATAATTAATTATTTTAAGGATAATTTTTTGATTTTTCTCTGTTTTGCCTTCGATTATATAGATTTTTCCAGCGCCAATTTTAATATTACTTTGGTCAAAATCGACGTCTCCAAATTTTAATGAGTTTTTTATGTCAGTTGTATCTACCCATCTTTCCGATAATGCTTGGGAGGCTTTGTTGGAATAATTAAATGGTTTATTTCTTATATCATTTAAAACTCTGGCGTTCGGAAAATAATTACAACGGGTATTTTTTCCGCTAAAAATAGCTGCAACAACAAATGATCCCATTATGAGTCCTAATAAATAATAAGCAAAACGATGTACAAATTTCATAAATGTGAAAAGTTATTTGTTAATTTTTAATATGACATCGCTTTTTTTTCTGTGTTTGTTTGATACAAACTTTTTTCAGTTGCGATTTCATGCTATTTTTTTTGGTAAAGGTAAAAGAAAGTTTATTTAAAACACGATTAAATTAATATCGTTATTAGGTAAATCAAACCAATCGCCAATCGCTTTGTTGGTCAAAATACCGTGGTAGAGATATATTCCATGTTTTAAACCTAAATTTCTTCGAATAGCGCTTTCAATTCCTCCATCTTCGGCGATTTGTAATAGAAACGGTGTGATAATATTGCTAATCGAAAGTGAAGCAGTTTTCGAATATCTAGAAGGAATATTAGGTACGCAATAATGCAAAACATTGCTTTTGACAAATGTTGGTTTTTCGTGTGTTGTCACTTCCGAAGTTTCAAAACAGCCACCAGTATCAATGCTTACATCAACAACAACAGCGCCCTTTTTCATGTGTTCGACCATGGTTTCAGTAACAATTACAGGACAGCGTTCTTTTCCTCGCATAGCGCCAATAGCGACATCACAACGTCTAAGTGCTTTTAAAAGCGATTTTGGTTGAATGGTAGATGTGAAGATTCTTTGAGTTAAATTATTTTGTAATCGACGTAATTTAGTAATTGAATTATCGAAAACTTTTACATTTGCTCCCAAACCAATTGCAGTTCTTGCGGCAAATTCACCAACGGTTCCTGCGCCAATAATAACTACATCGGTAGGAGGAACACCGGTAATATTGCCAAATAATAATCCTTTTCCAAATTCATTAGTGATCATCAATTCTGCAGCAATCAATATTGATGCAGTTCCTGCTATTTCACTCAATGATTTTACCGCAGGAAACGATCCATCTTCATCTTTAATATATTCGAATGCGAAAGCGGTAATTTTCTTTTTAGCCAATGCAGAAAAATAAGCTTTGTCTCTAGTTTTAATCTGTATAGTCGACAATAAAATAGCCTGTGGTTGAATCATTTCGATTTCTGCCAAAGTTGGTGGTTCGACTTTTAAAATCATCGGACAGCCAAAAACCTTTTTAGTGTCTTTAGTAATTTCAGCACCCGCATCTGCATATTCCTTATCTGAATAACTTGAGCTTTCTCCTGCCCCTGATTCTAACATCACACGATGTCCCTGGAAGGTAAGTGAATTTACAGCATCAGGAGTTAAGCAAATGCGACGTTCTTGATGACTGTTTTCTTTGGGGATGCCAATAAATAGTTCGCTTTTATAGGTAGCAATTTCTAGTTTTTCTTCTTGGGGTAACAACTGTTGTTTTGTAAATGGAGTGATCGCCATTGTGTATTTAAATTAGGAGCACAATTTACTGAATAAAATTATTATTTATTAGGTATATAAAGATAAATTGTGTTTGATAAGTTGTAATTAAATTAATTCAAGAGTGCGTTTACCATCGGGTAACAATGAAATTTTAATAACCGAATGTTGATCGGGGATAAGGTTGGGAATCTTTTCGGCCCATTCTATAAAACACCAATTATCAGAATATAAATATTCGTCAGCTCCCATGTCAAGCGCTTCAGTCTCTCTGTTTAATCGGTAAAAATC
>CANCPC010000170.1 GCA_947379965.1 Flavobacteriaceae bacterium
ATACTTCTACACTTAATCATTTAGGATTGACTTATAAAGAGCAAGGTAGATATTTAGAAGCAGAGTTGTTATTTAAAAAAGCAATAGAAATAAATAAAGTAATAGTAGGAGATAAAGACCCAGAATATGCTGCTTCATTAAATAATTTAGGGCTAGTATATGAAGATCAAGGCAAATATATTGATGCTGAACCTTTATACTTAAATGCAATTAAAATTATTAAAGAAACATTAGGTAAGAAATCAAATTACTATGGCACCTTTATCAATAATCTAGCATTTTTATACAAAGATTTCGGAAAATTTTCTAAAGCAGAGGCAATATTTTTGGAAGCATTAGAAATTCGAAAAGAAAATCTTGGAGAAAAAAATATTGATTATATTGTTTCGTTAAATAACTTGGCTTTAATGTATAGTGACCAAGGAAAATATTCAGAGGCAATACCAATATACCTAAGATCAATTGAAATAGGTAAAGATGTCTTAGGTGAAAATAATCCTTATTATGCTACAATACTAAATAACTTGGGCGTTTCATATGTTGAAATTAGAAAATATGTGGAGGCTGAACCATTATTATTAAAATCATTACAAATAAGAAAAGAAGTTTTTGGAGAAAAAAATAGTGATTATGCAATTGCTTTAAATAATTTAGGATTAATGTTTTATAATCAAAGAAATTATAAATCAGCAGAGCCTTTATATATAGAAGCAATGAAAATTGTGAAAGAAAATCTAGGAGAAAACCATCCTGATTTTATGGTTTTGTTAAGTAATTTGGCAACATTCTATAAAAACCAAGGAAAATATGAGAAATCATTATTTTACGCTAATCAATTTATAAAATCTAATCATACAAGAATAACCGAAGACATCTTTACTCTTTCAGAGAATGAATTAATTGATTATGTGAATTTTAAAAATAAAAATTTATATGAAGGGCTATCTTTTCTTAATGATATCAATAATTACAGTCAAGAAGTAAATAAAAGTTGTTATGATAATGGATTATTAGTCAAGAATTTATCTTTACGAAATTATGAACGGATTAAAAAATCGATACTAAAAAGCAAAAACAAATCTCTCCAAGTTAAATACGAACAATTCATAGAAAATAAAAAGGAAATTAATAAACTTCAAGCTCTGCCCTTAGTTAATCAACCCTCTAATTTAAAATTTATTTTAGATGAAACAGAACGAATTGAAAAAGAGATATCTAAGGAGTCAACTACTTTTTCCGATTACAAAAAAGGAATGACAATTTCTTGGGAAAACATACGTAATAAATTAAAAAATGATGAAGTTGCTATTGATATAATTGCTTTTAGGTATTGGAATAAAAAATGGACTGATAGTATTGAATATGCAGCTTTCATAATAAAAAAAGAATCTAAGTTTCCAAAATTTATTCCGCTTTTTGAAGAAAATCAATTGGGATTTTTGATTGGAAGAAATAAAACACAACAAGATAGTTCTCGTATTAACAAACAATATATAGATCAATCGATAAGTAATTTGTTTTTAAAACCTTTGCAACAAGAATTAAAAGGCATTAGAACTATTTATTTATCGCCAACAGGATTATTGCATCAAATAGATTTTGCGGCACTTCCTGTTGCTGACAATCAAACTTTAGGAGAGAAATGCACCCTGCATATATTAAATTCTCCAGCTGAATTAGTTGATTATAAAGTTGCTACTTTGGATATGAAAAGTAATATAGAATTATTGCTTTATGGAGGGATTGATTATAATAAAAGTACACCTAAAGTAAATTTAGATAATAATAAAGAAGTTGTTGCTAATTCCGATGACAATTTAGAGTTAAGAGCTGGAAGTGGAATTTCAGGTTTCGATTATATTGACGGTACTAATAAAGAAGTAAATCAAATTCAACTTAAGGGAAATCAAAATGGATTTATAACTACTATTTTTAGGGAAAGTGAAGCATCAAAAGAAAGTATATTAAAATTAGACGGAAGAACAATACCTTTTGTTTTGCATTTAGCAACTCATGGTTTTTTCTTTGCTGACCCACTACAAGAATTGCCAAATGACAATAAGATTATCGAAGGAAAGTCGAAAATTTATAAAGCTTCCGATGATCCTATGTTGCGTTCCGGATTAGTTTTTGCAGGAGCCAATAATTATTGGAACAAAACAAATGATGATACTACTTTTGACAATGGAATTCTGACTGCAAGTGAAATTTCTAATTTGGATTTAAGTGCCTGTCAATTAGTTGCATTAAGTGCTTGTGAAACTGGATTAGGTGAATTAAAAGGAAGTGAAGGAGTTTTTGGTTTACAACGGGCTTTTAAAATGGCTGGGGTTAAAAATATCATTATGAGTTTATGGAAAGTACCCGATACGCAAACCGCAGAGCTTTTTGATATTTTTTATAGTGAGTGCTTTGCTGGTAAAACTATTCATGAAGCTTTTCAATCGGCTCAATCTCAAATGAAAGCTAAATATTCGCCTTATTATTGGGCAGGGTTTGTGTTGTTGGAATAGTATAATATAATTTAAAAATAAAAAAAAGGATTGTATACCCTTTTTACAAAGAAACATTTGGTTTTAAAGCAACACCATACTTTAATTTTTTGCCTTCATCAACCTCATTAATAAAAATTAAATTACACTTTTCAATGATTCGTATACTAGGATAATTATCTTTATCAACAAATATGTATACCCTGTCAACTTCTTTGGATTGCAGATATCCCAATATGCAGTATAAAACATGATACATAATTTTTTTTCCTCTAATACTCTCGTTTAGCCAAAAATCAATCGTCCAATCATCAATTTTTTCATCATAATTTTCAGAAGAATAATACAAGGGTGTATTACAAACAATATAACCAATAGGTACATTATCATTGGATGATGCAATTACAAATGGGACACATAGCCTTAGCGAATAATTTTTAATTAAATCTAAAACTTTCTGGTTTGCATCTTCTTCATTTTTGCTGTAAGCCCCTGGTAAAAATTTTTCTATTAATGAATCACTTGAATTAATATAATAAAGTCTAGATTCAATTTCTAAGTTATTCAATAAAAAATTCCTCAAAAAAACTCCTCCTAAATCTAATTTAGGAATTTTTTCAAATATTGAAATGTTTGATTTATAAATATCTAAGTACAATATTATATTTTTTTGTTTTTAACAAAATTAATAATTAAAATCAGCTTTTTTAATATTAATAATATCTTCTGTAAATAATTCAATAGGATTAGAATTAGTATATATACCAACAAGAGGTTTTGGTGCAGTTATTTTAATTCTACTATTAAT
>CANCPC010000171.1 GCA_947379965.1 Flavobacteriaceae bacterium
GGAGCTAAGCAGTTTGTTGTACAAGATGCATTAGAAACTACAGTATCAGATGCTAAAGCTTTTGTGTGATTTACTCCCATTACAAACATAGGAGCATCAGCTGATGGAGCTGATATGATTACTTTTTTAGCACCACCGGTAATGTGAGCATTTGCGGTTTCTAGAGTAGTAAAAAAACCTGTACATTCTGCTACTACATCTACATCAACTTCATTCCATTTCAAGTCAGCAGGATTTCTTTCTGCTGTGATACGAATATGTTTTCCGTTAACATATAATTTTCCTTCTTTTACTTCAACAGTACCATTAAAACGACCGTGAACTGAATCATATTTTAATAAATATGCTAAGTGATCAACGTCTAATAAATCATTGATTGCTACTACTTCTACATTGTCTCTGTTGAAAGATTCTCTAAAAACAATTCTTCCAATTCTTCCAAAACCGTTAATTCCTAATTTTACTTTTGACATTCTTTTTTTATTTAATCGTTTGTTATTATTTACTAATCTATTTTTATTATATATATTATATTGACATTATTTCAGAAACTCTTAATAAATCTCGGTCTATCTCAGTATGTCCTTTAATAGCTTGTTCTAATGGAGTAAGCGCTACTTTGTCATTTATGATTCCAACCATAAAATTAGATTTTCCTTCTAACAAAGATTCAACAGCTCTAACTCCTAATCTACTCGCAAGAACTCTATCATAACAAGAAGGTGCTCCTCCGCGTTGCATATGACCTAAAACTGACACACGAACTTCGTACTCAGGTAAATTAGCTTCAACATAATCTTTTAATTCAAAAACATTTTTTCCTATTTTATCACCTTCTGCAATAACAACAATACTTGATGATTTGCCTGATGCTTTGCTTTTTCTAAGCGATTCAACTAATCTTTCAAGACCTAAGTTTTCTTCAGGAATAAGAATTTCTTCGGCACCAGCACCTATACCTGCATTTAAAGCAATATGACCTGCATCTCGACCCATAACTTCTACAAAAAAAAGTCGGTTATGTGAACTTGCAGTATCACGTATTTTATCGATACATTCTACTACAGTATTCAAAGCAGTATCATATCCTAAAGTATGGCTTGTACCAAATATATCATTATCAATAGTTCCTGGAATTCCCATTACTGGAAACTTATATTCGCTATTAAAAATTTCGGCACCTGTAAAACTTCCGTCTCCGCCAATAACGACAAAAGCATCAATACCTGCTTTTACAAGTTGATCATATGCTTTTTTACGACCTTCATTAGTCATAAACTCTTTAGAACGAGCTGATTTAAGTATTGTTCCTCCTTTATTAATTATATTGTGTACAGCTCTAGCTCCCATTTCTTTGAAGTCACCTTCAATCATTCCTTGGTACCCACGATATATTCCAACACATTGGATATTATGATAAGCGCATGTACGTACTACTGATCGTATAGCTGCATTCATACCTGGTGAATCTCCACCTGAAGTTAATACAGCAACTTTATTAATTGTTTTTGGCATTATTTAAGTATTAAAAGTGTAAAATTAATAAACATTAAGCACTATTATAGCTATGTTTTTAATAAATTAGTAATAGATGACTAAATTCAAACGTTTTAGTTAATAAGTTTATTTTTTATTAATTAGTAAGGGTATTAAGTTACAAATGTAAAAGGCTAATTTAGTAAACTATAAATATTGGAATATTAATAGATGTTATTTTTATTCAAATTAATCTTCCTCCGGAATAACACCTTCTTGATTATGTTTTGAATCATTAGGCTTTGGTTTCTTTGATTTAGAAGAATTATTAGTTTCTAATAAAAAACTAGAATCTTGAATAGTTGAATTTGGAATCGCTATTTTCTCATTTTTTTCTATTTTTTTATTTTTGAAAATCTTGTTCGCTAATTCTTGGAAAGTATCAAAATCAACTTCGTAAGAAACCCCAAAACCTTGCGTATAGCCTATTCCCTCTCCTATGTAATTAATATCGTTTTCTTTGTTAAAAAATCGCAAATTTAAAGTACCATCGTTATTTACCCTATATAATATTTCTAAATTTCCTATAACCGCAGTCTGACTAATCCCTCCAAAGGGAACCCCAACTTTCCCATTAATAGTAACTCTTTCATTTACTTTTGAAGAAATTGAAGCAACAAATCTTCCATCAGTTTCTCTTCCAATTGTTTTATCTGCAGAGATAATATCAATATCGACTTTAAATTTTTTGTCTTCAGATCGAATAATTCCACTCAATAAACCTTTGGCAGTCTCAAATGCATTTCCAGAAATTGCGGACTGATTCACTCCCTCAGAACTCAAAAAGCCACCTGTAGATAATAAATACATAGCTTGGGTTTGTCTAATATCTTTATCGTTTAACTTGTAATCAATTTCTGATTTTAAAACCGAACTTACATTTGGGAATTCAAAACTAAAATCAGGCTCTGGACTTTTCAAATCGCCACGAACACCTATAACTAAATTAACATCAACTTTTTTATTTAAGGATGAATTATCCAACAAAACAGCTGGATTTGCCGATGTTTTATAAACAGCTTCTAGATTTAAACGAGCCTTTAAAGGATCCCCTTCCCAAGATATATATCCTCCTTTTTTTACTTTAAATTCTTTTTTAATAATACCACCATAATTAAAATTATAGGTTCCTTCATAGGCTTGAAAATCGCCCCACATATTAAATTTTCCTAAAGTGTTAATTTTAAACAATAAAGTACCATTTCCCTTGCCTTTCATTCCGTGTCCTGAGTTCCTATCTAAAATAACTTCCACTTCAGCATTTGGCGTAATATCAAGGTCAAACTCTAATTCAAGTCCTTTGTATTTTTTAGAATTATCGACAATTCCTTTCTTAATATTATATTTCTCTTTTTTACTTAAAAAATGAATGAAATCATTCTCACTTATATTTTCTGAATCATCTATTGGTATTTTAATTGCGGATCCTTTTTCTGATTTTGCATCAACCTTTATTAATAATGCGTTAGTAGGCCCTTTGATAATTGCATTTCCATTAATATAAGCAACACCATAATAGGCCGCATCTTCATGGTCTTTAGTATCAAGAACTAATAACCTTTTTGAATCTATAGCCAAATCTAACTTCCAATCTGAAAAAACTTTATGTTCGATACTCCCATTTAAAATACCCTTTGTGCCAAATTTTGAATCGGTGAGAACACTATTTCTAATTAAAAACTTATCATCTGTTAAATCCACAATAGATTTATCTT
>CANCPC010000172.1 GCA_947379965.1 Flavobacteriaceae bacterium
CAGGTGCAACACCTATTTTTGACAAATTATTTGTGTTGTCCCTATAATAAATCAATATTTTAAATAACCCCGAATCAAAAAGAACAATCTTGTGTTTTTTCTTATTTTTATCATAAAAATCCCAAGCAACTCCATAGTCAGAACAAATTTTAGAATGAAAAATACTATCATCGTCATTTAAAGGTGACAAATCTGGTGGCTCATCAAATTTCTGATATTTTATTGTTGAATATTTTAAATGCACAATATCATTATTCAAACATTTTGTTATCACATAACCCAAAAAAAGAACACCAATTGCTATTATTGCAATAATAAATAATCTATTTTTTCTCATTCTATTTATTTTAAGTTTAAAGTTCTTTTATACTTTGTTTCTTCAATTAAATCAATAAAATCTAATATTTTTTTTCTTTCCAAACCACTTACACTTACCCTTATTCGGTTACTTGAAGAACCAATAATGATGTTATTTTGCCTCGAAAATGCATAAATAATCGCAAAAGCAATAAATGAAAGAAAACCAATACTCATACTTGCATCAGTTCCAATCGTAAATCCAATAATCAGACTTATAAAAGATAGTACTATAAAGCCTATTTGTGAAGTGTATTTATTTTCACAAGAAGTAATATGCTCCAATGCAATACTTTTGTAAATAGAAGTACCCCATACAGAGTACTCATAAGAAATTCTGTGGGTAGTTAAAGTTAGATTTACCAAACTATGTATAGATTGAGAAACAATAGTTTCACCTTCAAATAAATTCATTGATTAATTAGTTTTAAAGTTGTGAATCAATGAGTAGCTTGTATTTCTACCATCACTGGTCTTTATGCACCAGAAATAGGTTTTATTGCTTTCAACAGTTGCATTATAGCTGTTTGTTGATGAGCTAATTGGAGTAGTATAACTTCTCACTTTCGCCTCATCAGTGTCAATATAAACTTCATAGGTTAGAATCGAACTATCAGGGTCTGAACCAGTCCACGATAAAGTCACTTTATTGCTTACAGGTGTAACACTTGCTCCAAATGTTGGGGCTGTTATCGTTGCAGGAAACGGAGCGTAACTGGTAATGCCTGTACCTGCCAAATAAAACTTGTTAGATGCAGAAACTCCTGTTTTGGCTGTCTTAGTACTCTTTGAAGTTATTTGCCATTTATAAGGCTGTCCTCTTGTTAAATTAACCGTAGTAGTCAATGTTGGGTGAGCAATCGTTTTTGTAGTTACTATATTAGTAACTAAATTCGTGATTGATAACTCATAACTGTCAGTATTGCTTGCGACTGCCCATGTAAATACTACATCGCTTGTAGTTGTTGTTATATTTGTTCCATCCTCACAAATTGTATTGTTTGATGGAAGATTTAAGCTCACTACATCAGGTGCTTTAATCTCAGGAGTAATAGGCTCGTTGCCTGAACCACCACAGCTAAGTACTAATACAGAAAGTAAAATCAAATAGCCGTATTTTAATTTATTTTGTATCATAGCTTGATTACTTTAAAGGATTGACTTACAGTTTTAGAATTAATAGTGATGATATAGCTACCTTGTGGAACACTACTTAAATCAACCTCAACTTCTCTTGTTTCTCGAACAGTAAGATTGCTTTTCTTGATGGTTGCTCCTGACAAATTATTTAAGTTCATAGCAATATTTTCTTCTGTTCCTCCAACGAAAATATGCAACACACCAAAGGTTGGATTTGGATAAATAAATGCTTTCTCAGAGATGAAGATTTCTTGCTGATAAATACCCTGACAATCTTTATCAGTGGTAACACTAATCGTATTCAGGCCAATAGGAAGTACTTTACTAAAGTTGTTACTGCTTACAGTAGTAGTTTTCCCATTAACACTAACGATATAGGATTTTGCTCCTAACATTGTCAAGTTGACAATTCCTGTTGAATTATCCACTTTAGCATAAACACTTAAAGGGTCAGGCTCAGTAACCTCAATATCAAAGCATTGCTTTTGGTTTGGTTCGGAAACTATGGCAAAGCAAATAGTGTATTTCCCTTTCTCCAATCCAGTAATGTTCCAAGTACCTGTGCCTAATGGAACAGTTTGAGTATTTGTATAACTATTAACTCCTGTAACGGTCACTTGATACGCATAATTAGTGTTAGTGATGGTAGCAGATATTTTACCTGTTTTCTTACCAATACAACTGGCGGATTCTACTTGCATTTTAAAATTAGTAGAAACTAAATTATAAATGCTTGGTTTTGTTGAGGTATAGTTGGCTGACCAACCATTTGCTCTTAATCCCTCATCAGATAAAAACACAACATACATATTACCAGTTGTGGAAGTTACCGAAGGTGGTAATGTACTACCTGAAAATTTACCTAAAACAGGGGCTGTATTATTACTTCCATCATATATAATTACCCAATCACTATTTAACTCTGTGTCAAACTCTGTGAAATTTAAAGTAACCGTTTTGGCATTAGTGGGTTGAATTAACCAAGCACAATTAGCATTATTGGCATACTTATCCGTTCCACTTCCATCTGAAAATGTTCCAGTTGCAGTAGTTAAAGTAGTTGTTCCACCATTACAATAGGGTATTTGTGTGGAAGTATAATATCCCGACCAGCCATTGAAATTTAGTTCATAATCAGTATAAAATTTAACAAACAAACTACCTCCAGTTGACGTTACTGCATTTGGTACAGTTGAGCCTGTGAACCTTCCTAATAACGGAGCACTTTCATTTGTCCCATCATAGATTTCAACAGCATCATAAATGTTTCTACCATCAGCAGAAGCATTTTGTAAATTAAATGATACAAAGTTAAATGTTACTTTTTGAGCTTGAGGGGGTTGAATTAACCAAGAGCAATTCATATTATTACAATATTTGTTTGCTCCACTGCCATCTGATATTCCACCTGTATCTGAACTATTTAGTACAGTAACTCCTGAACAATACGAAGAACCTGTCGAGGTGTAATTAGCTGTAAATCCTTGAGATACTGTGCCGTAATCTGATTTAAAATAAACTACCATTTGCCCAGTTGAAGATGTGATACTGTTTGGAATAGAATTACCTGTGAATGTACCGATTAAATTAGTAAAATTTAAACTATCAAAAACATAAATTTTATCATAATTTGATTCAGTATTAAAGGCTGAAAAATTCAACATAACACTTGTAGCGCAGGGAGGAGCTATATACCAAATACATT
>CANCPC010000173.1 GCA_947379965.1 Flavobacteriaceae bacterium
CAATATTTAATTTTAAATAGAATAGTAATTTTTTATTTGATCCTTTATTAAGGAAATTGCATCATTCACTAATAATTAGATATCGTATTTATGACTTTTTATGTTTTTGAAAAATAAATTTATGAATAAAGACTTAGTCTCAATTATTACTCCATCCTTTAATTCATCAAGATTTATATCAGATACAATCCAAAGTGTTTTGGCTCAGGATTATATAAATTGGGAAATGCTAATTGTAGAGGATTGTTCCTCTGACACTTCGGTAGAAATTATAAATAAATTTATAGAAAAAGATAGTCGAATTCAACTCATTGTTCTTGATATAAATGTTGGAGCCGCAGAAGCGAGAAACATAGCAATAAAAAAATCGAAAGGTCGATATATCGCTTTTCTTGATAGTGATGATATTTGGTTGCCAAAAAAATTGTCTATTCAGATACAATTTATGGTTGAAAATAATTATGGTTTTACATTTTCATCCTACAATATAATGAATGAAAATGGACAATTAATTCCAAAAGCTATATATGTTCCTATGAGTATTGATTATAATGGTTATCTAAAAAATACTATTATTGGGTGTCTCACAGTTGTTATTGATAAAGAAAAAGTTGGGTGTTTTGAAATGCCTATAATTAAAAGTAGTCATGATATGGCATTATGGCTGTTAATAATGAAAAGGGGGTATAAAGCCTATGGTATTCAAGAAAATTTGGCAACTTATAGATTAGTTTCAACTTCAAATACAGCAAAAAAAATTGAAGCAGCTAAAGATGTTTGGAAAGTATATAGAGAAATTGAAAACTTAAATGTATTTAAATCTTTTTATTGTTTTTTGTGCTATACTTTTTTTGCTATAATGAAAAGAACTTATTTATTTCAATTGTTTTTTGTGCATAGAAAGCCAATTTAAGCTTCCTAAAAACTTTTTATATTAATTAAATAGTCAAATTTTCTTTATTTTTTATATATGAATATTGATGGTGTGGTTTTTATTAAACCACAGAACTTCATAATTATTTAATTTTATTTTAAACTTTTATAGTACTTCATCGGTCTAATGAGCATATTTTTTTAATAGGAATTCTCATTTTACCATTTCAAAATATTAAATTATGATAATAAAATTCATGTTTGACAAGTTTGCTGCTTTTTTTGGTTTATTAGTATTGTTACCTTTTCTTTTAGTAATAGCCCTACTGATTTTTGTAAAAATGTCGGGTGGTTCAATTTTTTTTATTCAAAAGAGGGTAGGGAAAAATGGTAAATTATTCAAAATGTACAAGTTTAGAACAATGGTTATTTCTCATGGAGGTTGCTCCATTTCAGTCCAAGGTGAGGAAAGAATTACTCCTTTAGGAGCTATATTGAGAAAATATAAAATTGATGAGTTACCTGAATTGTGGAATGTATTAATTGGGGACATGAGTTTGGTGGGGCCTCGACCTGATGTGCCTGGTTATGCAGATTTATTAGAAGGAGAGAATAGAAAAATTCTCGAACTTAAACCCGGAATTACAGGGCCTGCAAGTTTGAAATATAAAAATGAAGAAGAAATACTAGCGCAACAGCTAGATCCTATTCGTTATAATGATGAAGTTATTTTTCCTGATAAAGTAAAGATAAATTTGCAATATTATTATCATCACAATTTTTTTGTTGACCTTGCTATAATTGCTAAAACTATAATAGGTTGATATTTAAAATTTATATTTTTTATATAAAGTTAGATAGTTAAACGATTCATATTTTTTTTCATAAAATGAGAATTTCAGTATTTTTAAAATATATGTGTGTATATTTGTCTAATGTGTTTGAAATTAGTCAATTCAAAGTAAATGACTGATTTATTTTCCCCAAAAGAAAAAAACTACAGTAATGAATAATTCCAAAATTTGGCTTTCCTCTCCTCATATGGGGGGTAACGAGCAAAAGTATGTTCAAGAGGCTTTTGACTCTAATTGGGTTGCACCGCTAGGTCCAAACCTAGTTCAGTTTCAAGAAGAACTAAAACAATATTTAGGACATGATGATTTTGTAGCGGCACTTAGTTCCGGTACAGCTGCCATTCATCTTGGTTTAATTTTATTAGATATTAAGCCTGGTGATGAAGTAATTTGTCAGAGTTTTACTTTTTCGGCATCAGCTAATCCAATATTATATCTGGGTGCAACTCCTATATTTGTAGATAGTGAGTCTGAAACTTGGAATATATGTCCTATTGCGCTTGAAAAAGCTATTATAGACCGAATTAACAAGGGAAAAAAACCTAAAGCAATCATTGCTGTTCATCTTTATGGTACTCCTTATAAAGTAGATGAAATAAAAGCGATATCTCATAAATATGAAATACCAATCCTTGAAGATAGTGCCGAGGCGTTAGGAAGTAGTTATAAAGGTAAAAAATGTGGTACTTTTGGAAGTTTTGGGGTGCTTTCCTTTAACGGAAATAAGATAATTACGACTTCAGGAGGAGGTGCTATTGTAGCTAATAACAAAAAAATTATTGATAAAGCCATCTTCTTGGCTACACAATCTAGAGATGATGCCCCTCATTATGAACACTCAGAAATAGGTTATAATTATAGAATGAGCAATATTTGTGCTGCCATTGGTCGAGGGCAATTAGAAGTTTTGGACCAATGGGTAAGTTTGAGAAGAAATATGCATCAGTTTTACAAAGATCTTTTTGAAAGTATTAATGGTGTAACCGTTTTTGAAGTACCAAATGAAGATTATTTTTCGAATTATTGGTTAACAACAATACTAATTGATCCCAATAAATGCAAAGGCATTACTCCTACAACTTTGAGAATGGCATTTGATACTGAGAATATAGAATCTAGACCTTTGTGGAAACCCATGCATTTGCAGCCTGTTTTTAAAAATTATCCTTATTATGGAGATCATGTAGCCGAAAACTTATTTGAAATTGGGTTGTGTTTGCCTTCAGGTTCTAATCTTACTGATGAAGATCGTCTGCGAATTACAAATGTAATAAACAAAGTTTTTTTGCATTAAAATGTTAGAATAGAATTGTTAAATCACTCTTTTTTTTCAACTATAATTTTTATTAATATGATTGATTACTCACTGTAATTAAAAATTCATATAAATTTATTACATATCCCAAATTTAGTTATTAAAGTTTTATTTGCTTTTTGAAGGGGTCAATG
>CANCPC010000174.1 GCA_947379965.1 Flavobacteriaceae bacterium
TATCAAGTATACTGTCTACTTCAACAAATAAATTAAGTTCAATAGATAATGATTTAATTTGTAAAATTGTTTTGCTGTAAGCATCAAACAAAGAAATGTTTTTTGGATTGACTGATGGTACTAAAATAGGACCTTCCATATTCCAGTCATATTCATCTAATCTATCAAGAATTCCTTTTCTTGCAACATATGCAATTATATATATATCTTCTTTGAAATTTTCTCTTTCATTACTTAGTTGACATTTTTCAACAAATTCTTTTAGCATAAATGAGACTGCATTCATAGAATGTCCTAACTTAGAATACTCATTAATTTTTTTTATTGATTTAAACATTTTTTTAGCTGTTAATTTGTATTATTTATTTATTGTTTCAAATGAATTTATAAACTCTGTAAATAAGTCATCCGTTTTTGTTTTACTGGTAACCTGTATCATATAACTTTTCATTTTATGATGAAAATATACTGCTTTTGTTAACTTGTTTTCTTGAAAATTCTGATAATAGACGGCATCAAAATTTTTAAATTTTCCTCTTTTATTTCTAATTCCCATTTCATCAAATTTTGTTTGATAATATGTCAAATCTTGTGAGTTATAATTATTGAGTTCTTCATCGTTTTTGCCATTAAACAAATAAGTTAAATCACTAATATTTATATTATAATCTACTCCCTTCACAAAAACGTGAAATGGTCTCGAGTTGTCAATCTGACCATTTTGCTTTGTCTGTTCAATTCTCAGTTTATCTAGTAGCAGTTTCCCGCTGCATTTAATTATAAAATTATCTTCTTTGAATATTTGATAACCATCTTTTTTTGCGTTTGCTTCATCAAATTTTGAAATGTTTGTTTTTGCTGTAGTGTTTTGTGTTTTTACGCTCTTTATACTTTTTGATAAATCATCATTTATATTTTTGCTTAAACTAATTGAATTTATTAAAATCCTATCTGTATAATTTTGAATTACAGCATACACGAGATACGACTTTAAAGTTACCAATCCAAGACCTTTACCTTTAGTATCTTTTTCATAGTAAGATATTATACCTTTAAATCCATTGTTTTCAAATTTTTCACTTTTAACAAATATTTGCCCTTTATATAATTCACCAGAACCAAAATAATTAATCGTTGCTTCTAATTCCTTATCAATTTCTGATGTTACATTTTTAAGAACATTAATATTTAAAAAGGTATTATGGGGTTCAAGTTTCCAGCTATCCTCATCAATTTTTTTAAATTTATTTGGTATTTCCATTGAATAACCATTAGATAATGGTGTTTCTACAAATTCAGTTGGCTTTATATTGTTACAGGATGTCATTATGCATATTCCGAATAAAAAAAGGAATCCAAATATTATTCCAATGGTCACTAAAATTTTTGATATGTTGCTCACTATATTATTGGTTTAAATGGTTAAATTGATTTTAGATGGTATTGCCTATATAAGTCTAGAAAAAACTTTCGCAATGAATCGTTATTTTGTTTAAATAATCTTTTATTATTGAAACCATAACCATTAATTTATATAATATAACATTTGGAAAAGATATGAATATAATACATAGGTTTTAAGTTTATGGGTTTTCAGACATTACTTAATTCCTGCAATAAAGAGTATTATCCAACCTATCAATAATAAATATCCAAGGGGACCTGCTTTTCCACTTAATAGTTGTAAAGGCCAAAGTGGCCCTGATATAAAAGCAATCACAACATAAATAATACAAGCTAGTATTAACATAAATTTTATTTTTTAATTTGCTTACTCTATTCAGTTTTCAGCATCTCTGTTTATTATTGACATTAAATATGCTCTTCTTTAATAAAAATATTGATATGAATCTCGTGGATTACCAGACGCATCAAATTCCTGACGTTCTGTAGGAAAACCATTTGCATCATATTTGAATTTGTAATTTGTTCCATAGTTGCGATTGTCTACCGTCAAATTATTTGGAGAATACATTTTATCCTCATTAATTAATAAAGTAAAACCTAAAATATTCTTGAAAGGATTGTTTTTTGCATCATACTCATAAGTATATGTTACCATAGTTGGGGATAAAACGTCATTTTTAACAACATTACCATTTGTTAAAGTCAATATACCTGAAGATATTGATCCGCTATTAGATTCCTGATACGAAACAGTTCCGTTGGTATTATAATTATAAGTGTAAGATATAGTGCCTCCATAATTTCTAGTCAAAACTGACGTTGCTAGTTTTCCATCGAAGTAGGTATAATCCATTGATTGTTGGAATTTGTTATCGACCAATTCTTCAATTCTTGTAATTACATTTCCTGTATAGGTATAGGTGGCTATAAAATTAGTACCATTGCTAATTGTAACAAGTTTGTTTCCATCATATTTAAAATATTCTACTTCAACTGAACTACCTCGATTTTTTATGATTTTTTTAATCAAGATTGAAGCAGTAGCATCAGGAGTTACATTTTCATTTTTGGAACAAGATGTGAAAACTAGTGAAGTAATAATAAATAGATAAAGAAATTTTTTCATTTTTGATTTCATAATAATTTAATTGTTTAATTGTTTAATTGTTTCAAATATAAGCAAATTTGCCTACCTATAAATTGATTTATTCATCGAATTTTATTTCGTGGATAATCAAGATAAAAAAAACATTTTAATAAGCTTTGGCGGGAAACTTCGGCAGCTTCGTTTAGCAAAAGGATTCACTCAAGAACAATTGGCAAACGAACTGGGTGTTGAAATTTCTCAGATTAGCAGAATTGAAAGGGGCGTTATAAACACCTCGGTCACTACTTTGTATGCTATTTCCAAAGCCTTAAAAATTGATGTTTCTGAATTATTTGTTATTGAGTTAAATTCTTAATATTTTTTCAACAAACCTATATTAATTATATTTAATTACTTTACGGTTTCCCGTAATAGGTCTTTTTTTATTTATACTTTATTTATGTTTGTATTTTATTTGCAAGAGTACTAACTATAAATGCAACCTATTTGCAATTTTTTTATGCCTGTTAATTTAAATGCTTTAATTAGATATAAAACTATTGATGATTGTCTTTCAAATCCAAATTTGAAGTGTACGATTGATTTGTTAATTGATAAATGTTCAGAAAAACTTATTG
>CANCPC010000175.1 GCA_947379965.1 Flavobacteriaceae bacterium
TATTTATTAAAATCACTTTTGTTAACAATTTTAATATTATTAAACAGTTGTTCAAATAATAGTTCAAATGAAACAAATTTGCCAGAGAAAATTTATGACGGATCAATAATTTTAGACACACAAATTAAATTAGATGCTTTTGGGAATGAAAAATATACTGGAATTACTGGAGGTTTGAGAATTACTGGGGGCCTTCCAAATACTCAAAGTATAACAAATTTAGATAAATTAAATACTATAAAAGTTATAGGTACAAATTTAAGTATTGATAGTAATAATGAACTAACAAATCTAAAGGGTTTAAACTCTATAAAGGAAATTGGTGGCTACTTATGGATTAATTATAATCGTAATTTAACAAATATTGATGCGCTAAGTAACGTGACAAAAATAGGTGGTGAAATGCGGATAATTCAAAGTAAATTAACAAATTTGAATGGATTAAATGGATTAAATTATTTAAATAAATTATATATCAGTGGAAATCCTGAATTGCTAAGTTTATCAGGTCTTGAGAATTTAAATAAAATTGGCTATAATAGTATAGAAATTATTTATAATCCAAAGTTAAAAAATTATTGTGCAATTAGAAACGCAGCAATTAGCATCACAGGTCTATCTGTTTTTTATGTAATTAACAATTTATATAATCCAACATTAGATGCAATAAAAACAGGAAGTTGTAGTAACTAAATTAATTCCCACAACTCCCAAGCTCGCGCGAGCGTCACGCTCGTGAACATTAACAAAAATAAAAGCAATTCGATAAGAAAAATAGCTTTTTAAATAAAGCTAAAACGGCGTTTAAAATTCATTTAAACGCCGTTTTTTTTATGGTTAATAAATAAAATTATAAGAATATTTTATACATTTGAAAAGATATAAGCGCTTTTCAATAGCTACAATCTACCCGAATTTGAGTGTTTAGTCCCTACTTTATGCGTGTTTATATAAGTTGGCGGTAATTTTGACAACACAACTTTAAAAAATGAATATAGAAAACATAGATCTAAAAAAACTTGATAAAAGCGGTTTGAAGACGCTAATCAGTTGGGCTTCAAATGAAGGGTGGAATCCTGGAAAAAATGATGCAGATGTGTTTTGGGATACAGATCCAAACGGGTTTTATGGGTTTTATTATGAGAATAAATTAATAGCAGGAGGAGCTATTATTTCTTATAACAAAGAATTTGGATTTATGGGCTTATTCATTGTACATAATGATTTTAGAAACATAGGAATTGGCAATAAATTATGGCATTTAAGAAGAGATCGTTTACTACAAAGACTTAATGCTAATGCCTCAATTGGCATGGACGGCGTTCTTGCTATGCAACCTTTTTATAATAAAGGAGGCTTTAATATTGCTTATAGAGATGAAAGATATGAATTCAAAAGTGACATAACCCCTTTTTCTGACCTTGTATCTCCTATAAACAAAGAAGATTTTGAAAAGATAAATGACTATGATATTAATTATTTTGGTTTCGATAGATCAATTTTTTTAAACAACTGGTTACGGATGCCCGAAAGTAAAGCTGTAAAATATACCGAAGAGAATGAAATTCTTGGTTATGCGGTAATCCGAAAAGCTGAAACGGGTTATAAAATAGGCCCTCTTTTTGCAAACAATGAAAAAATAGCCGAAGAATTATTTAAATGGTGTCTAAGTATAGCTCCTAATGAACCGGTTTATCTTGACATACCAACAACAAATGAAAATGCTGTTAATTTAGTTAAAAAATACAACGGAAAATATATTTTTGAATGTGCTAGAATGTACTATGGTAAGCCTCCAAAAACAAATATCAATGCTATATATGGAATCACAACTTTTGAATTAGGATAAAAATATAATAATAAAACCCTACTAATTAATATCTAATACACTATTAACAGCCCGAAATTATGATGCGATACTGTTTAATTATTTCAACATTATTAACGACAATGAGTTTAAAAAAATGCAACAAAATTGATGATTCACTTACCCTTACAATTCCTAAAAAAGGATTTGAAGTAGTTCAACAAGTGCCTGCAACCAAAAAAGGAAGAGATCAAAACACTTTGTATTTACCGGCAAGAACCCTACAAAAAGAAGAATTTAATTCCCCTGAACTAACTATATTAATTGATAGCATGTATAGCGTAATGTTAAAAAATGCAGGGGTTGGCATTGCAGCAAATCAATTGGGAAAAAGATTGCAAATTTTCATCATAGAAGCCAAAGCTGATAATCCAAGATATAAAGTTTTGGGGGCTGTTCAAAAACAACTTTTTATTAATCCTATAATTACTAAAATATCATCGGAGAAGATGAATTTTTGGCATGGATGTTTGAGTGCAAAGAACGAAAAGAGAGGAAATGTAGCTACTTATAAATGGATTGAATACCAATGCCAAAACGAAAAAGGTGAAATTCAATCTGGTAGATTAGATGGTTTTGCAGCAGTAATTTTTCAACATGAATTCAGACATTTAATGTATGGAACCTATTTGGATATCGCAAAGGAATATATAGCAAAAGCCGAATTAGATAAAAAAATAGAATCAGGAGAATTGCCATTTTTTGATAAAGCACCTGATACTTTACCTTTGTTGATAAATGGATATAAAATTGGTGAAACACTGGATGAATTTCACTCTAAATAACGAATGCATATATCATTCTTTTTAGATGGAGAAAAAACTATTTTCAAAAAGTAACCCTTAGAGAGAATGACCTAAAATTCCTGATAATTACAAAAGCAAAAGTTATAAATTGCTATTGGATGATACTTAAATCATATAAAAAGAGGTTCAATCAACCTCTTTTTTTAGCTTTAAAAATAAGTATCAACAGGTATTAAATAAACGTTAAATAAAAATTAAACAGTTGTTTAATTTAAACGGTTGTTTAATTTTGTTATTTAAAATATAGAAATCTTGAAAATCGATTTAAACGACAAACAAATTCAAATTCTTGAAGTAGCCGAAACGCTATTTGCCCAGAAAGGTTTTGACGGAACATCGATTCGGGATATATCAAAGGAGGCGAAGATTAACATCGCTATGGTTTCGTATTATTTTGGAAGCAAAGAAAAATTATTGCAATCTTTAATTATATACAAAACTTCAGGACTTA
>CANCPC010000176.1 GCA_947379965.1 Flavobacteriaceae bacterium
CATATCAATCAAAGCAGGTTTCTTTCTTTCAATTGGTGTCATTGAATGAATTATCGCTTCAATATGTTTAAATGCATCGTCTTCAATCTCAACATCTTTCATGGCTTTTGAAGCACCCGGTATCATTCCAACCAAGTCTTTCATATTTCCCATTTTTTTTACTTGTTGGATTTGGGTTAAGAAATCATCAAAACCAAATTCGTTTTTAGCGATTTTCTTTTGCAATTTTCGAGCTTCCTCTTCATTGAATTGCTCTTGTGCTCTTTCTACCAAAGACACCACATCACCCATTCCGAGAATTCTTTCGGCCATACGCTCTGGGTAGAAAACATCAATTGCTTCCATTTTCTCACCAGTTCCAACAAACTTTATCGGTTTATTTACTACTGATTTAATAGAAATCGCAGCTCCACCACGAGTATCCCCATCTAATTTGGTAAGAATTACTCCATCAAAATTCAGAATATCATTGAACGCTTTTGCAGTGTTTACAGCATCTTGACCCGTCATTGCATCAACAACAAAAAGCGTTTCTTGTGGCTGAATGACTTTATGAACTTCGGCAATTTCTTGCATCATTTGTTCGTCAACGGCCAAACGACCAGCGGTATCCACAATCACAACATTGAAACCATTTGCCTTCGCGTGCTTTATAGCATTTTGGGCAATAGCAACAGGATTTTTATTTTCTGGCTCTGAATAGACTTCGATTCCTATTTGGTCACCTACAACATGCAACTGATTAATTGCTGCAGGACGGTAAATATCACAAGCTACTAATAGCGGGTTTTTTCCTTTTTTTGTTTTAAGGTAATTGGCTAATTTTCCAGAAAAAGTTGTTTTTCCCGAACCTTGCAAACCCGACATTAAAATTACAGTTGGCGCACCAGATAGATTAATTCCTGCTACTTCTCCACCCATTAATTCGGTCAATTCATCTTTAACCAATTTAACTAATAATTGTCCTGGTTGTAATGTTGTTAATACATTTTGTCCAATGGCTTTTTCTTTTACTTTGGTCGTAAAATCTTTAGCAATTTTAAAATTCACATCGGCATCCAAAAGAGCGCGTCGCACTTCTTTCAAAGTTTCGGCAACGTTTACTTCTGTGATTTTTCCATGGCCTTTTAGAATATGAAAGGCTTTGTCTAGTTTATCGCTTAAATTATCGAACATAGTAATTTCATTTATTGAAGTGCAAAGATAGAATAAAGTTAGAAAGCGTCAAAGGGTGAAAGAGGCAAAATTGTAGTAGATTTATAGTAAAAAACAGTTTTTTTGGCACAATTAAATAAAAATTTGGAAATCACTAAATAATCACTTTAATTTGTCTTATTCAAACCTTTAATAATAGTAAAATGAAAATTCAATTAATATTTTTAAGTTTCGTTTTTGTTAGTTTTTCAAGTTTTTCACAATCCAAATTAAGCTTAGAAAAAGATTATTGGTCTGGAATTGCTATACATCAAAATGGTAAAAAAATTAGTATTTCTGAAGCCAAAAAAATTATAAATAATCCAGATATCACAAAAAAATTAAGTGTCGCCCAAACAAATAGAACTGTTGGCGAAATAGTTTCATATCCATGCGCATTTGCTTTTGGCTATACAATTGGACAATCATTCGGGAAAAACGAGCGTGTAAAACCAAATTGGACTGTTGGTGGAATTGGTGCTGTAGGAATGATACTTGGATTAATCCTTGAGGCAAAAGGGAATAAGCAAATTAAAGAATCCGTTGATACCTATAATGCAAGTATATCTAAAAGCACTACTTATATTAAGCCTGAATTTTCATTCTCTTCATCTGGGAATAATGTCGGAATAGCTATTCGATTTTAGTCGTATTAATAAATAAAATCTACAAAAATTACATTCTTTCTGGAACGTCGATTCCTAGTAATTTAAAGGCGTTTTCAATCGTATCTGCCACTTTTTTAGATAATTGTACTCGGAATGTTTTTTCATCTTGATTGTTCGTGCCTAAAATCGGAACGGCTTGATAGAATGAATTGTATTCTTTTACCAAATCGAAAGTGTAATTTGCCACTAAAGCCGGACTATGATTTTGTGCCGCATTTTGAATCACTTCTGGAAATAATGCAATTTGCTTCAACAATTCTTTCTCTTTTTCATGAAGTGAATTGATTGTGGCTTTCGTCGAAAAATCGAAATTTGATTTACGAATAATAGATTGGATTCTAGCGTAGGTATATTGAATAAACGGACCTGTATTTCCTGCAAAATCAACTGATTCTTCTGGGTTGAACAAGATTCGTTTTTTTGGATCTACTTTCAAAATATAATATTTCAAAGCACCCAAACCAATTGTTTTGTATAATTTGGCTTTTTCAGCATCTGAATAGCCTTCTAATTTTCCTAATTCTTCCGAAATTTTCTGAGCGGTATCGGTCATTTCATTCATCAAATCATCCGCATCGACAACGGTTCCTTCACGACTTTTCATTTTTCCAGAAGGTAAATCAACCATTCCGTACGAAAGATGAAATAGATTTTTAGACCACTCAAAACCTAATTTTTTCAAGATTAAAAACAAGACTTTAAAGTGATAATCTTGCTCGTTTCCAACGGTGTAAACCATCCCGCCAACGTCTGGAAAATCTTTTACCCGTTGAATTGCCGTTCCGATATCTTGTGTCATATAAACCGCGGTTCCGTCAGAACGAAGTACGATTTTTCGATCCAAACCATCTTCAGTCAAATCAATCCAAACAGAACCATCTGGATCTTTTTCGAAAATTCCTTTTTCCAACCCAATTTGAACTACGTCTTTTCCTAACAAATAGGTATCGCTTTCATAATAATATTTATCAAAATCAACACCCATATTTTTATAAGTGGCTTCAAAACCATCATAAACCCATTGGTTCATCATCTTCCAAAGTGCCATAACTTCAGCATCGCCTGCTTCCCATTTTAGGAGCATTTCTTGGGCTTCAAGAATAATTGACGCTTGCTTTTTAGCTTCATCTTCTGATTTACCTTGGCTCATTAACTGCGCAATTTCTTCTTTATAGGCTTTGTCAAAAGCAACATAAAAATTACCAACTAATTTATCGCCTTTCAATCCTGTTGATTCTGGAGTTGCTCCATTTCCAAATTTTTGCCACGCCAACATCGACTTACATATATGAATTCCACGATCGTTGATGATTTGTGTTTTATAGACTTTTTTACCTGATGCTTTTATAATTTCGGCAACAGAATATCCTAATAAATTATTACGAACGTGACCTAAATGCAAAGGTTTATTGGTGTTTGGCGAAGAATATTCGACCATAACTGCAGTGTCATTAGAATTTGGAGAAACAAAACCAAACTTAGAATCGTCCTTAATTTCGTTGAAGAAATTCAAATAATAGTCATCTGAAATAACGATATTCAAAAAACCAGAAACCACATTATAGCGAGCTACTTCAGAAACATTAGCAACTAAATATTCGCCAATTTTTGTTCCAATTTCAATTGGACTTCCTTTAATTACTTTCAATAGCGGAAAAATTACCATCGTAATATCGCCTTCAAATTCTTTCCTTGTGGCTTGAAATTCAACTTTGTCAATAGCAATGCCGAAAACGGTTAGAACCGCTTTTTCAATCGAAGGAGTAAGGATTTCTGAAAGTGTCATTTATATAATGGTTTTAAGCCCGCAAATATAGGGATTTTATTGTTTGTTGAAAATGTACTTTCGACAATCGATGCAAGTTTACCACTTAATAATCACGCTGCCCCAAGTGAATCCACTACCAAAAGCAGCCAAAACCACAATGTCGCCCGATTTGATTTTTCCTTGTTCCCATGCTTCTGTCAACGCAATTGGAATAGAGGCCGCTGTGGTATTACCATATTTTTGGATGTTATTAAACACTTGGTCATCGGTCAATTTGAACTTCTGTTGGATGAATTGTGCGATTCGTAAATTGGCTTGATGTGGAATCAACATATCAATATCTGAAACTTCCAAATTATTGGCTTGAAGCCCTTCGTTAATGACTTCACTAAAACGAACTACTGCATTTTTAAACACAAATTGTCCGTTCATATATGGAAAATAACTTTCATCGTTTGGATCATTATCGGCTAGAATATCAGTAACCCATCGCCCACCCATTCCGGGAGCTTTAACGATTAATTCCTCGGCATGTTGTCCTTCCGAATGCAAGTGAGTAGACAAAATCCCTTTGGTTG
>CANCPC010000177.1 GCA_947379965.1 Flavobacteriaceae bacterium
AAACAATCAACGTAAGCCAACCAACAGCCGTAGTAGCAGCGGTGAACATCACGACACCAATCGCCTGTAATGGCGGTAACGCAGTTGTGACCGTATCAGCCACAGGCGGTACAGGCGCATACACAGGCACAGGAACATTTACCGTAGCAGCAGGCAATTACACATACACGGTAACAGATGCCAACGGCTGTGCGAACACCAAAACAATCAACGTAAGCCAACCGGCAAGTGTTATAGCAAACGCAAGCATTACTAGCTCAATTGCATGTTACGGTGGAACTGCCTTAGTAACGGTATCAGCCACAGGTGGAACAACTCCATACACAGGCATAGGAACATTTACCGTAGCAGCAGGAAATTACACATACACGGTAACAGATGCAAATGGCTGTGCGAACACTAAAACAATTACGGTAACTCAACCGGCACCATCGACAATTTCCGTAGGAGCTATAACTGGTTCAGTAAGTGTATGCGCTTATTTAGGAGGAGGAAATGTAACATATTCTGTAGCATCTATTGTAAACGCTGCTAATTACTCTTGGACTGCACCAGTTGGCGCTACAATCTTTAGTGGACAGGGCTCAAATATTGTTCAGATTAGATATCCATTAGGCTTTAGTTCAGGTACAATAAATGTAACTGTAACATCTTTCTGTGGCGCAGTTGCTAGTAAATCATTAGCAGTTAATACGCTACCTTCAAATCCAGGGGTTATTGGGGGGGCTAGTTGTATTACTATTGGTACTTCAGGCTCATATGGTATCTCTGCTGTTGCTGGAGCTACAAGTTACAGTTGGACTGTGCCAGTTGGTGCCTCAATTGTTTCTGGTCAAGGAACAACAAATATTACTATTGCTTATGCTTCGAATTTTGTAGGAGGTAATGTTTATGTATCAGCATTAAATTCATGTGGTGGTTCCGCTATTCTTTCTCAAAAAGTTGTATCAACAGCTAGTAGTATACAAGTGCCAGCACAAATTTTTGGACCGTCAGTTGTTTGTTCTATAGTTGGAACTAGTAATACAGCAACTTACTCTGTAAGTCCTATTCCAGGCGTATCTTCTTATCAATGGGGAGTTGTTACAACGGCTGTTATTGTTTCTGGTCAAGGAACAAATATCATTACTGTTAAATTTAATTCAACATTTATTACTGGTAATATTACTTGTATGTCTGTAACAGGATGTGGAAGTAGTGCTATGCGTTATTATCCAGTGTCAAAAGCGCCTACTGTTGCAAATTCAAGTGCAATATCAGGATCAACTAATGTATATAGCATTGTTGGAACAGCAAGTACAACAGCTTATTCAACAGCTTTTGTTGCAGGTATTAATACTTATTCTTGGACTGTTTCAGCTGGAATAACACTAGTTTCTGGTCAAGGAACAGGCTCTGTCAATTTAAAATACGCAACTGGTTTTACTACGGGTACAATTACAGCAGTAGCAGCGGCATCTGGAAATTGTGGTAATGGATCAAAAGGAACATTAGTTGTTAAGTCAATACCACCTGTTCGCTTAGGAGCACCGTCATCTAAACTTATTGTTACTAAAATAAACACGAATAATGTTACTTGTTTTGGATACAAGGATGGCGAAGCTGTTATACATGTTGAGGGTGGCATTGAGCCTTATACTTACGAATTAAATAATGGCTTGATGCAAAATTCGAATGAATTTAAAAACTTATCAGATGGAGATTATTTTGTAAAAGTAAAAGATAGTAAAGGTGATTTTATAAATACTCAATTCTCAATATCACAACCTAGTAAATTAGAGATTAAACCTTCAATAATTAACAACTGTAATTATAAAGACTCAAATGACGGTTATGCTGTTGTTAGTGTTACAGGAGGAATAGGATCATATAACTGCAATTGGAATGCTATAGAAAATGTGAGAGAATATAAAGCTGCTAATTTATCAGCAGGAACTCACACAGTTTTTGTAACAGATGATAATAATTGTAAATCGACACATGAAGTAGTAATTGCTAACACTAATGTTAAATCATTAATTGTAGTTGATCCTGTGAAATTATTAGTTTATCCAGTTCCAGCAAATAATGAGTTAAATATCAAGTTTGATAAAACAATGGACACAGAATATTTATTGAGAATAGTTTCTGCTGTTGAAGGAAAAGTTGTTTTCAGTGAAATTGTTATATCGAATTTTGATTCTAGTATCTCCTTAAATAGCTTGACATGGAGAGAAGGATTATATTTTGTTTCCTTAATAAATAAAGAGGGAAATACTGTTACAACAAAAGAAATAATTATAAAGCATTAAGAATTTATAATTAGTAATATTTGAAAAAATAACATTTAAAAGAAACCAATTAAGAATAAATTTATCTATCCATAGTTTGTATATAAAATCTTTTTCAAAGGGATTTTGAATTATGTGATAGATAAGTTTATAATCTTAGGATTATAAACAGTATTTATTAATCACGAGTGATAGTTTGGTGTTAAGATTAGCTAATTGCGTTTATTTTTTTACCTTAAATAAAAATGGAATCTTGATGATTTATAATAATGCTATAGCGTAAACCAAGCTATAGATTGATTTTTTGTATTTTGAGTTATTGGAACTGTCAGGTAGTAAATTATATAATTGCTATTACAGAGATTCCATAATTTGGAAAATATGAAAATAGATTATTATATTTTTAAAATAAGACGGAAATTGCGAAAAATATTTGTTTAATGTTTAAATTAATTTCTTTTTTATGAAGCCCATTTATATTTTGTTTTTTTTTGTTGCATTATTTAGTTCAACAAATTCGTTTTCTCAGGTAGCTAAAAAAGCATTAGGAGATACAACTAATAAAAAAGTTGTTATTGACACAATTAAACCAAAGGTTGCAATTATTGATACTTTACCTGACACTGGTGTGTCAATTTCTCCTTCAACGATGAGATTTAATGTTAAGCCTGGAAACATTCAGACGAAAACAATAAAGATGACAAATGATACAAAAAAAACATATAATTTTCAGGTAGGTTTTCAAGATTATGGAGTAGGTAAGGATGGAATTTCTGATGCGCCAGTTGATAAATATTCTATGTACGCATTAAGCAAGTATGTGATAGTTACGCCAACGTTAGTTGAGTTAAAACCCCGACAAACAAAGGTTATTACGGTTACCCTTGATATACCGTCGGGTGATTCAATGGCAGTTAGTATGTGGACTATTTTATCTTTAGATCAAGTATTGGATAGAGAAAAGTTGGATATACCAAATCCTTCGCAAAATACAATTGGAATGGGTGTTAAAAATTCATTTGGTTTTGGTATTAATATTTTTCAAAACCCTCCAAATGTAACTGTTAATAGCGTTGAAATAATGTCGATGAATTTTAATAAAAAAACAGACAAAACATCCAATCAGATTTACATGAAAGCAAAGAATACTGGAAACGGTATAGGTTATTGCTTATATTATTTAGAACTTACAAATTTAGTTACTGGAAAACAAACAAAATTAAAGGTAAAACAGTTTGCTATTTTTCCTGGATACACGAAGGATTTTAAGTTTGATTTACCAGCAGATTTAGAAAAAGGCGCTTATTCTGCAATGGCAGTATTAGATTTTGGTAACAAAGAGGAATTACAAACCGCAGAATTAGATTTTAAAGTTGATTAATTTTTTTGTAATATTTTAATCCAACACCTAGAGATTATCGTTTACTGAAAAATGAAATGTTTAAAAAAAATAGTTTTAATACTTTTTGTTTTAGTATTTAAAAATTTATCGATACGTTCCCAATGTACAGTTAATATTGGCGCTAATTTATCAGTATGCCAAAATAGTTTAGTAAGTATCACGGCTACATCAGTATCTTCTCCAACAAGCATATCTGTTTCTAGTTATTCTTGGTCTACTATCCCAGTCACTACAACAACAAACGGAAATCCTTTTATAGTTCCAACATCTAACGTGGGAACTTATACTCTTGTTTCAACAGCATTATTTACAAATTCTTGTGTTGCTACAAAATCAATTACAGTAACGGTTAAGCCTTTGCCTTCAGTTCCAACTATTACTTTATCTAACACAAATCCTTGTGCTGGAACTGCAGTTTCTTTTTCTACCACTAATGTGGCTGGACTTGTATATTCTTGGGATTATGGAGACGGAACCATTCCGGCAGGAACAGGTACAGTTGTTTCTCATGCATACAACCCACCAACTGGTAATGGTACTATTACTTATACTATAGTGTTAACTGTTAAAAATAGTACAACCACTTGTACGTCTTCATCTACCCAAACAATTGCAGTAAAACAAAAACCTGCAATACCATTAATCACAGTTGCTTCGTCCACCCTTCAGTGCGCAGGTATACCCATTAATTTTTCAACACCAGCTCAAGCTAATGTGAATGTTTTATGGAATTTTGGACAAGGTACTGTTACAGCCACTGGTAATTCTTGTTCAAATTTATATACTGCTACACCAGGGTCTGGAACTGTTAATTATACAGTTACCTCTACCGCTACTAATTCTCTCAATGGTTGTTCGAGTTCGACAACACAGGCAATAACGTTAAAACAATATCCAGACGCTTCTATAACTAATTTTAATTCAAATAACACGCCGTTTACTAAATGTGCCATCGGTAATTTTGATATGGAGGTTACTAATACTTCTACTACAACCGCTTTAAATACTTTATATGCTATTAATTGGGGTGACGGTTCAGCCTCTTTCTCAAATTCTATAATACCTATTGCCCTTACCCATACTTACACAGCTTCAGGTAGTTTTACATTAACTTTACAAGTAACTGGACTTAATGGATGTGTGGCAACAACCAATTACACTGTATTTAATGGAACTCCACCAGTTATTAATCTATCAAATTTATCAGGAACCGCTGATTTATGCGCACCTTCCTCCTTACTTTTTGGGTTGAATAATACTTCAGTAAATCCGCCTGGTACTGTATATACTTATACAACTAATGCAGGTTTTTCAGGGACGTTTTCTAATCCACTTCCCGCTTCGTATTCCCAATTATTTTCAAGTGGCTCATGCGGAACGCTTGGTGGCACTATTCCTAATACTTTTTTCTTTAAAGTAAAAGCCCAAAATACCTGCGGCTTTAGTGTTTCTTTAATTGAACCCATTACAGTTTCCCAAAAACCAAAAGCTAAATTTACTGTTACTGATACTGTAGCTTGTAGTACAGGAACCAATTCTATTCTTTCTTTTTCTAATACAACTCAAGCTGGATCTTCAGTAAATAGTGCAGGTACTTGCGACCCTAGTACACCAATTAATTGGCTAGTGTCTCCTCTAACAGGTTGGTCAGTTAACTCAGGTGCTATAGGTTCAGCAAATCCAACAAGTAATCCAATCACATGGGGTTCTTCTTCATTAAAATTGGCTTTTTCAACGGTTGGTCAATATACCATTTCAATGATTGCTAGAAATAATTGCGGTACAGATACAGTTAAAGAAGTCATATGTGTTCAATCACCAACTTCTCCATCTCATACTCAAAATATAGTTAGTGGTTGTTCTCCGTTACTTGTTAATTTTTCTAATTTATCTTTAGGGATGGATCAATGTAGACCAACACTTGTTGGTTGGAAAATCGGTAAAAGTTCATTTACTTGCGCTACGGATTCATTAAAAGACTTTGTCTTTGCATCAGGCACTAATTCAGCTTCAGTAAATTCATCTGTTCAGTTTTTAAATCAAGGCACATACACTGTTAATGTTTCATTAACTGATAAATGTGGCATCTTTTCTTCTACAAATTCTACTATTACAGTTAATCGAAAACCGCAGGTTTCTATTACTTCAGCTTCTCTTGCATGCATTGGGCAAACTGTAACACCAACTGCTACTGTGCTGCCTTGCGGCTCTGCTATAGATATTCCAAATTCTTATATCTGGTCTTTTCCTGATGGCGCGCCATCTTCTTCTACGCTTCAAATTCCAAGTTCTATTACTTATTCTTCATCGGGAACTAAAACAATTTCTGTTATTGTTACTAATGCTTGTGGGGTTAGTGTTACTTCAAAAACAATTTCCGTATCCGCTTCTCCCTTGGCAATAGCTGGTTTAGATAAACAAACTTGCAGTGGTACCGCTCTTTCAATAGGTTCAAATTCTGTAGCTGGCACAACCTATTCATGGTCACCTTCTTTAGGCTTAAGTTCAATTACATCTGCTTCTCCAACAGTTTCGCAAACAAATACAACATCTACAGCTTTTACAAATACGTATATCTTAACATCAAGTAATGCATTTAATTGTAAATCTAAAGATACAGTTTTAGTAACTATAAATCCTTTACCTAGTTTAACTACGAGTCCATCATCTACAATTTGTTTTGGTAATAATACAGCGCTTACTGCATCAGGATTAAATACATACTCCTGGATACCAGTGTCTAATTTAAGTTCTACAAATACATCGTCAACAATTGCTTCTCCTACAATTACTACCATTTATTCAGTCACAACAACTAATACTTTAACAACTTGTTCAACGACTAAAACATTAACAGTAACCGTATTACCTCTGCCAATTGTAAGTGCAGGAACTGATAAAATTATTTGCAATGTTGGAACAGTTTTAACATTGACAGGAACCCCTGTGGGTGGTTTGTGGTCTGGATCAGGAATATCTTCTGCGGGAGTTTATACTGCTACGAGCAATGGAACATTTCAAGTTGTTTATTCATTTACAAATACTTCTGGATGTTCAGCTAGAGACACAGCTATTGTTTCAGTGAATAACCCTTTTAATCCAAATGCAGGTTCCGATTTTAGTGTTTGTATAAATACTTCGACTTTGCAATTAAATCCAACGCCTTCAGGTGGATCTTGGTCTGGTTCAAGTTTAGTGAATTCACTAGGGGTTTTTACTCCTACAATTTCAGGTTCTTATAGCTTAATTTATACAACAGGATCTAGTGCATGCGCTAAATATGATACACTAAAATTAACGGTTAATGCATTGCCTGTAATTAATGCTGGATTAAATCAAATATTATGTAGTTCATCAAATTCATTTAGTTTAACTGGCTTTAGCCCATCTGGAGGATCTTGGACTGGTACTGGAATAACAAATAGTATTACGGCTATATTTAATCCTACAGTTTCAGGAGTTGGAATTTTTCCTTTAACCTATGCTTATACTGACGCTTTAACTACTTGTACTAATTCATCAATTAAAACTCTTACAGTTGAAGCCTTACCTTTAATAGCTTTTTCTAGTCCATCAATTGCATGTGTAAACTCAGTTGTTTCTTTCACAAATAATTCTTCAGCTTTGAGCAGTACTTTTTGGAATTTTGGAAATTCTAATTCCTCTTCTTTAAGTTCGCCCAATTATAGTTATTCAAGTGTTGGAACATATACTGTGAATTTAATTGGTACATCAGTTTTAGGTTGTAAGGATTCTATTCAGAAAAGTATTCAAATTGTTTCAACGCCTACTGCTAACTTTTCATTATCTCCAAGCGTAGGTTGTTCTCCTTTTGCTGTTAGTTTTACTAATACATCTGTAGGTGGTAATAATCCGCAATATTTATGGAATTTTGGAAATGGAAATAGTATTGCTACTGCTAATCCTGGTTTAGAAACGTATACTAAAGGACTTGTAGATACCATTTATCAAGTTTCATTATCTGTGTCAAATATTTGTGGTACTTCTATTAAAACAAATACTGTTCAAGTTAACATTATTCCAATTGCAAATTTTGGAACTAATTTAAGTTCAGGATGCTCACCTTTTTCTCCATTAATAAATAACACATCATTGGGACAACCAACTAGTTATTTATGGAATTTTGGTGACGGTTCTCCAACATCAAATTTGTATAATCCGAATACTCATTCTTTTTCTATTATTGGAAATGATACTATCTATAAGATTAAGCTAATTGTATCTAATGCCTGTGGTATCGATTCAATAATCAAATCTATTTCAGTAAATAAAAGTAATGTTATTTCTTTTTTTAATACGAATATTATTTCAGGATGTGTTCCTCAAACCATAACTTTTACAAACTTCTCATCTGTTGGCACAAATGTTTCATGGAATTTTGGAGACGGGAATATTTCAAATTCTGTCAATCCTTCGCATACATATGCTTCCTCGGGTACATACACTTGTCAGCAATTTGCAAATAATGGTTGTGGTTATGATACCTCTCAAGTTGTTATTCAAATTTATGCTAAACCTAACTTATTATTTTCAACTAGTTCCTTAAGTGTATGTGTAAATAGTCCGTTTACATTTATGAATAACTCTACATCATTAGCAAATGTAAATTGGAATTTTGGAGACGGATTTACTTCTAGTACGTTTAGTCCTATTCATACTTATAATACCGCTGGATTATATACCGTTAAATTAATTGGGGTGTCAAGTCCTTTTGGTTGTATTGATTCAATCTCAAGAGTTATTACAGTTATTAATAATACCCTTTCAATAAATGCAGGCGCAGATCAAAGCTTATGTAATCAACCCGTATCGGTAACGTTAGGCGGCAGTCCGTTAGGCGGCAGTTGGTCGGGCACAAATGTCACAGCTGGTGGAGTATATACACCAAATGGAGTAGGAGCTTATTCTATTGTTTACACCTATACTAATACAAACAGTTGTATCAATAGTGATACCTTAGTGATAACGGTAACTAA
>CANCPC010000178.1 GCA_947379965.1 Flavobacteriaceae bacterium
TTAAATTATAAAAAATGGATTTTGGAAAAGATTTTAAAAAGTATGCTTTAAGTGAAGGAATTTCTTCTCTAAACTTAGATTACTTTGAAAAAGGTTTAGTAGAGAGTAGTATGACACCATACATTCTTGAAGAAAGAGAAATGAGAGTAACACAGATGGACATTTTCTCACGCTTAATGAGAGATCGTATATTATGGGTTGCAGGTGTTGTAAATACACAGATGTCAACCGTTGTTCAAGCTCAATTGATGTATTTAGACTCTGTTGAGAAAAAAGACATTAAAATGCATATTGACTCACCAGGTGGTTCAGTTTTAGCTGGATTAGGTATGGTTGATGTTATGAGATATATCAACTCTGATGTTGAAACTATCAATACCGGTATGGCAGCATCTATGGGTTCTATCCTATTATCATCAGGAACTAAAGGTAAGAGAGCATCATTAAACTTCTCTAAAGTAATGATACACCAAGTTTCCTCTGGTGCATCAGGACACGTTGAAGATAATCGTATCTCTCAAATGGAATCAGAGAAATATAACTATATCTTATTCAAGATGCTTGCAGAGAATAGTGGTAGAGATTTTGATTACGTACTTGAAAGTGCTAGAAGAGATAATTGGTTAAACTCACAAGAAGCACTAGATTTTGGATTTATTGATGAAATCATCATTACAGATAAATCAACTCCAATTACTACTTACTTAGATGGTTTTGAAGATTACTATACTAAAGAAGTTTTAAGAAAATCATAAGCAAAAACCCACTTTTCAGTGGGTTTTTTTATTTAACTACATTCTGGACATCCAACTTCACCATCACCATCACATATATCACAACGAACTGTACCACCACCTTGACAAGTTCCACAAGCCCCACCTTCAAGATTTTCTCCGTCTCCATTACAGTCTCTACAACGTATTACCTTTCTACCATCACACTCTGGACAGTCAACTATTCCACTACCATCACATATATCACAACCTTGTCCACTAGAGCCATTAGTTTGAGTTAAAGTATAATATGTTGTGTGATCCGACCAAGGAAATTCTCTATTAGAAATTATACCAAGATCTGGACTATAATACTTCATAGTATCCATATAAGGATAATGATCATAGTATTCTTTTTTAAGACTTACTCTTACTAAACTTTCATTACCATATACTTCATTACCATTATAAACTAAATTAGAATCTTCATCATAACTTTGTTCAGCTTTATGGTAATAACCATTTGTATAACAATACTCTTTAAATAAAAGTACATCTGAATTTCTAATAGTGTATATTCTATCCATAAATTTTCTTCCTCTATCATCTAACCAAAGTAAAGCTCTACCACAAATTTTAGTAGGATCTTCTTCACTCATTAAAATAATCATTGATACATTATCCGGATTTTCAGTATAAATATCAAAATACTTTTGACATTCAGAATGACGCATACAAGAACCACCTAATGTTCCTGCAATTTTTTCATAATTTTCTTCAGAATACCATTCTGCTATTTCTTCAGCTTTTACTTCTCTAAATTTTTGAAAAGCATTCTTTTCCATCTCTAATACCTTTTTGTATTTATCAACAAAGTCTTCAATTTCGGTATCTTTATATTCTAATCCTAAATTTTTTAGAAACGCTCTAACGAATCTACCAACATTTACTTCAGTAGGAGTAATTTTAGAAACATCTTTTACAAGATAGTTATCTAAAACAATTGCTTCATAAGTTTTACCTCTTTCTTCAAATTGAAAAATAAATAATTGTTGATTATTGTCATACATATAAGACCAAACACCTGGACTATTTGGAGAAATCTTCAAAACTTCCTCTAAAGTAAGTTTTTTTATAACTATTCCAGTCTGACCATCAGATGGCTCTTTCCAACTGTGAATAATATCCATTTTCTCTGCTACTTTAGATAGATTATCATAAACACCACCATTACTACGTAATGTATATATAGCCTTATCAATCTTATCTTGTGGTTTGAAAAATATACTATCAGTTTTTTCTCTATTTATATCAATGTAGTTTCTAGCAACATCCATGTCCTTACCTTTATATGATAAGATTTGAGTGGCTATATTAGAATCTATCTTATCTAATACATCTAAAAATTGTTGGGTATAAACTATTTTCGCTTCTAAAAGAAGTTCTAGTTTACTTTCTGTAATAAAATCTAAATAATTTGAAATCATAGGTTATATATTAAATTAGTATCATGAAAAAATCCCTTTAAAAAAGGGATTTTTTATTTTTATTTATTAGTAGTCACCTTCACAGTCTGGACAAGTAACCTGTTCATCACCATCACATTGTGAACAAGTTTTCTTACCTTCACCATCACAAGTTGGACATTCTTTTGATTCACCATCAATTTCTACTTCACCATCTCCATTACATTCAGGACAAACTTCTTCACCATCTCCATCACAAGTTGGACAAGTAATATTACCATCTTCTCCACAAGTTCCACAAAGTTTATCATAATAACCTTCTGTTGATTCACAATAATAAACTACACCACTATCAGGTCTATCATTTGACATAATTCCTGTTTCAGGACTGTAATATTTTACAGTATCCATATAAGGGAAATTTTCATGTCTTTTATGTAATTGAACTTGAACACTTAAATAGTCTATATGTTGACCTTCTGGTCCGATAGCATTTATAGTTAAGAACTATTATTATTTGATTTATACCACCATCCACTATCTTGTGCAAATTGTCTAAATAACTCAACATCAGAATCAGAATTAGTATAAACTCTATCCATTACTTTTTTACCATCTAAACATTCCCAAAGAATAGCACGACCAATAATTTTACTATCATCATCTTGTGATTTATAAATAATTAAAGATACAGTGTTATTTTCAGTATATGGATCTAACCAACTAGAGTCAGCTTCTGCCATACAAGAATTTGCTAATGTGCCACTTGGTTCATAGTAGTTATCATATTGATACTTATAATAAATATCATCACCTTGAACAACATCAAAGAATGAGAATTTATCATTGAATTTATCCATTTGAGCTTTGTATAAATTTACAAAGATTTCAATGTCTCTTGCAGTAAATTTAGCAGTATCATCTTCTCTAGCAGCTAAAGCTAAAAGAGCATTCATTGATCTACCAACTCTAACATCTTGACGATTTTTTGACCAAACTAATTTGTTTCTATCATCAACTGGTCTCAATTTCTCTAAATTGAAAACACCTTGACCATTTTGAAATTTTAACCAAATCCAAGTTTTACCAGATTTTTCAGAAACTATTTTTTCAACAACTTCACCAACTTCTACTGATGTAGGTTTATAAACATCACCTTCCGGAACATAACCTAATCTAGCAAAAATCGCATTATTAGCTTCACCATGAGTTAGCCATCCACCATTGTTTCCTACAAAACGATATAATTCTTTTGGATCATTTAAAATCTCTTGAGCTTTTCTATCTGCAGTAAAATATAAGTAATCATTTCTTTCTGGATCTATATCAAAGTAGTTAGCAACTACAGGTAAGTCTTTTTTCTCTAAACCTAGAATCTTTTTAGCAACAGGACTATCAATCTTTCCTAATACTTTCTTAAAATTATCTGAAAACATTACATCAGATTCTAATAGAAGTTCAATCAATTGAGATTCTGTTATTAAATCATGTGATTCTGTTATAAAATCAATATATTTTTTTAACATTATTATAATATAATTTTTTTATTATATATTATTTTTTCATTCTCATAAATTATACTTATATTTGTTAAAATTATATAAAATGAGTACATTTGGTAAGAAAGCGTTAGTTT
>CANCPC010000179.1 GCA_947379965.1 Flavobacteriaceae bacterium
ACAAAAGAATTGGCCGAAGAAAAAGAGGCACAACAAAAAAAATTAATCATCACCGCAATTGGATTAATGCTTTTTGCTGTTGGAGTATATTTAAATGGCAAGAGAAAACAAAGAGAACGTTTACGTCAAATAGAAGAAGACCGCAAAAACAACGAATTAGCCGCTGCGCGTGATCTACAACAAAGCATGCTGCCTAAAGAAAATCCTAAAAGAGCCGATTTAGACATTGCCACTTTTATCAGGTCCTCTACCGAAGTGGGTGGTGACTATTATGATTTTTTCCCACAACCAGATGGGGTTATTTTTAGTGTATGTGGAGATGCTACAGGCCATGGGGTAAGTTCGGGTATGATGGTATCGGTCACCAAGGCAGGCTTAAATGGGATTAACCCAGTCAAACCTAATAAAATTTTACAAAGATTAAATGGGGTGGTAAAACGTATCGATTTAGGTACTTTAAGAATGAGTTTAAACATTGCAGAAATCACCAACGACGAAGTATTCTTAAGTTCTGCAGCCATGCCACCGATCTATTTATACAAGGCAGCCACTAAACAAGTAGAAGAGTTCATGAACAATGGTTTGCCACTAGGCGGACTAAGAGATGAGGACTTTATTTTAGAAAACAGAAAATTTGAAGCAGGTGATGTTCTAGTGCAATTATCTGATGGCTTACCAGAAGCACCCAATTTAGCAGGTGAAATGTATGACTATGAAAGATTAAGTAGTTTAATCCAATCAAGCTGTCATTTATCTGCACAAGAAATTATTGATGTATTAATTAAATCGGTGGATGAGTGGATGCAAGGCAAACGCAACCCAGATGATATTACTTTGGTGGTGACTAAGAAAAAATAAAATTTATAAAACAGAGCTATGAAAAAATTACTATTTGCGTTTATCTTTTTGATTTTAACTGCCAAGCTATTTGCTGGCAATAATGATAAAATTAATGTACAGGATTCATTAAAAAAGATTGAGCAAACAAAAGATATTTTAACCAAGGTGAATACTTATTTTAATATAGGACTCTATTATACTTATTATAAAGGAGACTCTTCTGTTTATTATTACAATAAAGCTGAAAAATTATGTTTAGATAATAATTTAATTGAGCCATTAGTAAATATATATTTTTATTTAAGCAATGTAATGAAAGTGGTCATTGGTAATTATCCTGCTTCTTTACATTATGCCATGGAAAATTTGAAATATGTAAATTTAATGGTTGACAAAGGTGGCGTTGTGTCGAGCGAAGAAAAGCTAAAATCTAGAGTCTGGCCAAATTACAATGTTGCCTTGACTTATGCTTTTTTAGGGAATAAAAAGAAAGCGTTAGAATATTTTTACAAAGCGACAAACAATCAATCATTTATTGAATTTAACAAAGAAATTGATAGGGTTAATCCAATACTAGGACAGAAAACCATGATGAATGGAATTGCATCTCAACTTCTTGTTATAGTGAATGAATATGACTCTGCATTACAATATAACGAACGTGCTAGAGCATTAAATCAACAACTACCCGCAGATAAGCAACTAGGCTATGCCTATGTTATCTATGCTGATATTTTAACTCATCAAAAAAAATACGCTGAAGCAATTAAAAATTATCAAATTGATATTCCGTTTGCTATTAAAGATAATTTTTTTAAGGACATCTTGGAAGGCAATTATGGTATAGCAAACAATTTTTATTATTTAAAACAATACGATTCAAGTATTGTCTATGCAAACAAAGTAATTAAAATGTCTTCTGAAATTACTTTCAATGAAGGCTTATTAAAAACAAATTTATTATTGTATAATTTGTATAAACTAAAAGGCAAGGGAGACAGCGCCTTAAAATACTTAGAAGCAACCGAAGAATTAAGAGAGAAAATATTTAATAATACCAAGGCCAATGATGCGCAAAATATGGCCATCAATGAAGAGGCCAAACAAAGGGAGATTGCCGAAGAAAAAACAAAACAAAGAAAAATTCTGATCATCACGGCACTTGGTTTAATGCTCTTGGCCGTTGGAATTTATTTAAATGGCAAGAGAAAACAAAGAGAACGTTTGCGTCAAATAGAAGAAGACCGCAAAAACAACGAACTCGCTGCTGCGCGTGATTTACAACAAAGCATGCTGCCTAAAGAAAATCCTAAAAGAGCAGATTTAGACATCGCTACTTTTATCAGATCATCTACAGAAGTGGGCGGAGACTATTACGATTTCTTTGTACAACCAGACGGGGTCATCTATAGTGTTTGTGGAGATGCTACAGGGCATGGGGTTACCTCAGGTATGATGGTATCAGTAACCAAGGCTGGTTTAAATGGCATTAGTCCAGTAAAACCTAATAAAATTTTACAAAGATTGAATGGGGTAGTGAAGCGTATCGATTTAGGCACTTTAAGAATGAGTTTGAACATTGCAGAAATCACCAACGACGAAGTATTCTTAAGTTCTGCGGCCATGCCTCCGATCTATTTATACAAGGCAGCTACCAAGCAGGTAGAAGAGTTCATGAACAATGGCTTGCCATTGGGGGGTTTAAGAGATGAGGATTTTGTTTTAGAAAACAGAAAATTTGAAGCAGGTGATGTACTAGTACAACTATCTGATGGTTTACCAGAAGCACCTAATTTAGCTGGAGAAATGTATGACTATGAAAGATTAAGTAGCTTAATCCAAAACTCATGTCATTTATCTGCACAAGAAATCATTGATGTATTAATAAAATCGGTGGATGAGTGGATACAAGGCAAACGCAACCCAGATGATATTACCTTGGTGGTGACTAAGAAAAAATAAAATTTATAAAATTTGATTTATGAAGAAAATATTTGCAGTAACTATTGCCTTTTTGTTTGTAGCAAACATGAGTCAAGCGCAATTCGATACCAATTTTCATTTTGGGGATTCCATAAAAAAAGCAGAAGCGACTTCTGATGTAAAAGAAAAAGTAAGAATACTTCTAAATATTGGACAGAATTATATATACTTTAAAGGAGATTCTGCAATTTACTATTTAAATATTGCAAAGGATATCGCAATCAAGAATGAATTTCATGTAGAACTTTATTTTGTTAATTATTTTTTATCTGGCACTTACAATGGCGTATTAGGTAATTATCCTTTAGGTTTATTTTATGCTTTTGAAATGCTAAAAAATTATCAAACCATAAAACAAAAAGGATTGACTGTTCCCAATTCGGCTTTTGATACTTATGGGTCCAGTTATTTTTCAATTGCAAGTGCTTATTCTTTTCTAGGCAATAAAGCAAAAACAACCGAGTATTTAGAAAAAACCTTACAAAGCTTTGATTTTAATAGCCTTCCTACTTTTAATAAAATTGCTGTCTTATGTAATGCAAGTAAAACTTATTATCAAATTAATGATTTAGTGAATGCAGAAAAATATGCATTGTTAGGCATGAATATGTATGACACATCAAAATCTGATATGAGTTTTCCTTATTTAATGTATGCTGATGTATTATTGGCGACAAAAAAATATGAAAAAGCAATTGAGTTTTATAAAAAAACCATCCCTTTAGCGATTCCTTATAAATTTTATAAAGATATTTTTCAAAGCAATAATGGAATTGCAACTGCCTATTATCAATTAAATAAGATAGACTCTGCTATATTTTATGCGACCGAAGTAACAAAAATGGCCAAGGTCATTACCTATACAGAAGGCTTATTAAAAAATGACTTGCTACTTTATTCATTATATAAAATTAAAGGCAATAAGGACAGCGCCTTAAAATATATAGAAGAATCAGAGGATTTAAGAAATACCATTTTTAACAATGTTAAATCTAATGATGCCCAAACCATGGCCATCAATGAAGAAGTTAAGCAAAGAGAATTGGCTGAACAAGAAGCCAAGCAAAGAAAAATTTTAATTATTACTGCGCTTGGTTTAATGCTGGTTGCTGTTGGTATCTATTTAAATGGCAAGAGAAAACAAAGAGAACGTTTACGTCAAATAGAGGAAGACCGCAAAAACAATGAACTCGCAGCTGCGCGTGATTTACAACAAAGCATGCTGCCTAAAGAAAATCCTAAAAGAGCTGATTTAGACATTGCTACTTTTATACGTTCTTCCACAGAAGTGGGTGGCGACTATTATGATTTCTTTCCTCAACCAGATGGGGTTATTTTTAGTGTTTGTGGAGATGCCACTGGTCATGGGGTTACTTCGGGTATGATGGTATCCGTCACTAAGGCGGGTTTAAATGGCATTAGCCCAGTAAAACCTAATAAAATTTTACAAAGATTAAATGGGGTAGTAAAAC
>CANCPC010000180.1 GCA_947379965.1 Flavobacteriaceae bacterium
AAGAAAGCGAACCTCGCCGAATATTTGCAGCTGAACAAGTGCGCAATAAAATAAATGAATTACAAAAAAAAGACCCAAAAGCTAAAGTCATTGTGATGGGAGATTTTAATGATCATCCAGACAATAACAGTATTCTAAACACCTTAAAGGCAAGTGATAAACCAAAAGATAAAGGTGATTTATATAATGCCTATCAAACACTAGATGCTGCAAAACAAGGCACTCATTATTATGACAAGGAATGGAGAGTGCTTGACCAGATTATTGTATCGCAAGGATTTATAGGGTCAAAAAAAGGATACAAGTTCGATCCTAAGAACGCACACATTTTACGTAAAGATTTTGTATTGTATAAAAACCCTAAAACAGGAGAAGAAAGGCCAAACAGAACTTATAGTGGCGAAAAATATTATAATGGATACAGCGACCACTTGTCTATTTATATAACGTTAGAGCAATAATATACTATCATTCCAATCCATTTAAATAGCGAGTAAATTCTCGCTATTTTTTTGTCCTGTTTTAGCTATTCATCACAAAAACCTATATCTTAGTCCGTATCTAAAAACATAAACAAATGAAGTATTCTGCCATTAAAAAAGACTTATATATTGATAATCGTAAAAATTTTATCAAACATTTAAAACCAAACTCAGTTGCCCTATTTGTTAGTAACGATATTTTACCAACCAATGGAGATGGTTCTTTTGGCTTTGTACAAAACAGTGATTTATTGCACTTGTCGGGAATTGACCAAGAAGACACTATTTTAATGATTTTTCCTGATGTGAAAGACGGAAAACATAAAGAGGTTTTGTTTATTAAAGAAACCAGTGATTTAATTGCTGTGTGGGAAGGTGCTAAATTGACTAAAGAACAGGCGAAAGAAGCAAGTGGTATTGAAAATATATATTGGCATCATGAGTTCGATAAACTATTTAAAGGTTTTGTCTTTCAAGCAGAACACATTTATTTAAATAGCAACGAGCACACGCGCCGTTATATTGATATGGAAACAGCAGAAATGCGTTTCAATAAAAAAATTAAAGAACAGTTTCCTCTTCACACCATTCAACGCTCGGCGCCAATTATGCACCGCATTCGAGCTATCAAACATCCGCTAGAAGTTGAGGCTATTCAACACGCTTGTAACATTACTGAAAAAGGTTTCCGTCGTTTATTAAGCTTCATAAAACCTGGCGTGATGGAATATGAAATTGAAGCGGAATTAATTCATGAGTTTGTTCGCAACAGAAGTCGTGGATTTGCATACGGACCAATTGTAGCAAGTGGTGCTAATGCTTGTGTATTACATTATGTAGAAAACAATAGAGCGTGTAAAGATGGTGATGTGATTTTATTAGACGTGGCTGCAGAATATGCAAACTACGCTAGTGATATGACTCGTGCTATTCCAGTAAATGGGAAATATACACCTCGTCAAAAAGAAGTGTATAACTCCATTTTACGTGTGATGAAAGCCGCTACCGACATGTTAGTAGTTGGTAATACGTTTGAAAAATACAACAAGGCTGTTGGCGATTTAATGACGGAAGAATTATTACAATTAGGTTTAATAAAATCAGACGAAGTCAAAAATCAGAATCCAGCTTGGCCTGCTTATAAAAAATATTTCATGCACGGCACTTCTCACTTTTTAGGATTAGATGTACATGATGTTGGGTTTTTTGCAGAACCAATGCAAGCGGGTATGGTATTTACCTGCGAACCTGGAATTTATATTCCAGAAGAAGGTTTGGGTATTCGTTTAGAGAACAATATTTTAATTACTCCTACAGGAAATGATGATTTAATGAAAAACATCCCTTTAGAAGCTGATGAAATAGAAGCCTTAATGAATAAATAACAATATCTGATTGAAAATCAGAAGTTTAACTTAAAAAATCATATCGAGCGAGGTTACCTTTAGCCCCTTTAGGTATTAATGTAAACAAAAGACTTTATGTCGAAAGTAGCGTACACAGACCTTGAATTTATTGAAGGGCTCAAGCATAACAACGATGCGGTGTTACGCGCTTTATACAAAAAGTATTATAACCTCGTTCTTAAATATGTTGTAAACAATAGTGGTAATAGCGAAGCTGCTGCCGACATTTATCAAGAAACAATTATTGTTGTTTATGAAAATGTGCAAAAGCCAAACTTTGAACTCAATTGTCAGCTACAAACCTTTATTTTCTCGATTGCTAAGCGTCTTTGGTTAAAGCAATTAAGAGGTAGTGGGCATTTAGCTCGTTTTAAAGAAGACGAAGAAAATGAGGTAGTAGACGTCACCGATGAAATTACAGATCATCTAAAAAAAGAGTCGGATATTGAGAAAATGAATGTTTGTATGGAAAACTTAGGCGAGCCTTGCAAAACGCTATTAAAAGACTTTTACGTGTACAAGTTAAGTATGGATGAAATATCTGAGAAATTTGGATATACCAATTCAGACAATGCGAAAACACAAAAGTATAAATGCTTACAACGATTAAAACGATATTTTTTTGAAAACTAGAATATAGAAAGGGAAAAAGAGATGAGAGCAACTGAATTATTTGACAATTACATTTTTGGGACACTAAGTGCTGAAGAAAAAGCTGAATTTGAAATTCGTATAAAAACGGATTCAGAATTTGCGAATGCTTTCGAAAAACATAAAACGTTAATTGAAGGTGTTAACCAACACGAACAACGCATCCACTTAAAGCAAATTTTATCAACCATTCATAAACAAGAATTTGGTAGTGAGGCAAAAATTGTTTCTATAAAACAAGACGAGAACTTTATTAAAAAACACGGTAAGACATTTGCTGTAGCTGCTTCTGTAGCCATCATTGCAGTAATAGGAACCGTAACCATATTGAGTACTGGAGGTTATTTATTAAAACAACAAAGCAATGATATCACAGACTTAAAACGTGATGTTACTGAATTGAAATATTCTCAAGATGCCATTATTGAAGGGATTACTGGCGCAACGAATAAGCGCATCAAAAACTATGCTCCTGCTAATATTGAAGGAACTGGTTTTGCTTTAAATAACAAGGGTTATTTTATTACTAGTTACCACATGGTTAAAAATGCAGATTCTGTATTTGTAACAAACGGTGTTTTAGATAGAGTTTCTGCTAAATTAGTAGCCAGTGAACCATCTTTAGATATTGCTATTTATAAAATAGATAATGCTGAAGCGATCAAAAATATCGCGTTTCCTTTTTCATTTAAAGACAATGCTTCTGAAATTGGCGATAAGATTTTTACCTTAGGTTATCCTCGTAGAGATGCCGTATACGGGGAAGGTGCGTTAAGCTCCATGACAGGGTTTAATAATGACACAACCATGTATCAAATTTCTATCCCTGTAAACCCAGGAAATAGCGGTGGTCCGTTAATGGATGAACAAGGAAATATTATTGGCGTCATTCGAGGTAAACAAAGCTCTGCAGAAGGAACTGGTTTTGCTATTAAATCGTCTTTTATCAAGCAAACTATTAATAAGCTAGAAAATGATTCATTAAAAAATGAGTTAACTTTAGTGACTAAAAAATCCAACCTAAGAGGGTTAAAACGCAGTGAGCAAATCAAAAAAATTCAACCATTTGTTTTTAATGTGATGGTTTATAAAAAATAATTCAACCTGTTTAAAACAAAAAATCCCTAGTAATACTAGGGATTTTTTTATGACTATTGTTTTGATTTTGCTTCTTCTTCTAACCTTAGCTCCTCTTCAATT
>CANCPC010000181.1 GCA_947379965.1 Flavobacteriaceae bacterium
TAAAGCTTTTCAAGGACATGATTAAAAGTAAAATTAAAATTTCAAATCAACTATTTTAATTCTACATTCAATCTATAAAATAAAAAATATGAAAAACAAAGCACTACTGGTAGGTATCAATAAATACCCCAATCCAAGAAATGAATTAAGAGGATGCGTGAATGATATTTTAGATATGGAACATTTTATATCCGCCAATAATAAAATGTACCCTAATGAAAATATCAAAAAGCTAATTGATAGACAAGCCACTAAAAAAGAAATGGTCACACAAATAAAATGGTTGTTGGAAGGAGCTGAAGCGGGAGACTCTTTGTTGTTTCATTATAGCGGTCATGGCGCACAAGTACCAACCCATTACAATAACATAGAAAAAGATGGACTAGACGAAATTATTTGCCCTTATGATTATGATGGAAGTGCAGCTACTACTTTAAGAGATAAAGAATTTGCGCAGCTGTTTGCTGGCATACCCAAGGGGGTGCATTTTGTATGGATATCGGATAGCTGTCATGCCGAAGATTTGTCGAGAGATGTAGATAAGGGCCAGGCGACCATTTATAGGCAGTTTAAGGGAGTAATGCCAATCAATGAAGGAATAACGTCTATTAACTATGACAAGCTAATGGAAGAGGAAGGGGGAAGTTTTGCGCCTATGGCTATGCCTAATACAAAACCCCTAAACGGCGCCTTATTAAGCGCCTGCGCCTCCCATGAACTAAGTGCCGATGCTTATATCAACAATAGGTATAACGGCGCCTTTACCCATTACCTTATTAAAAACCTTTTGGAGTATAGTGATAGTAAGACCATGCAAGCCATTATTAAACTAGTGAATATGGATTTAGATAAAAATGGCTACGACCAAAATCCAGAAATTGAAGGCTTGTTGGAAAACAAAACTTTCTTTATTTAAATCATACATGAACATGCGAAAAAATTATTTAGCGATCCTATTTTTAATTTGTGGAGTATTGGTTGTTGCGGCCGCGCGGGCGCAGCCGCAACAACCCCCAATCCCAAAGGGCCTCTTAACTCGACTCCTAGAAATAAAATATACTTCAGAGTTGTATTTAAGCAGTAAATTAAAAGAAGGAGGAGAATCACGTGACTCCGCCTTAGCAATTTACAATACCCTGCGCTGGAAAGTAGATGGATTGGTATATCAGATAAGCGGCGACCTAGTCGCCGCCAATAGTCCTCGCAAAATGCGTTTATTAAATGAGTGGTGTTTGGAACAGTCGGCAGAACTCGCAGCAATATCCAACGCAAATCCATCCATCCGCACTTATACCCAAGCACTAACTGAAATAGATGCCTTATACCAAAAACAAATAGCGGCAACAATGTATGCATCAAACAGAACCATCAACCTAAGCACCAATGTATTTTATTTATTAAAGGATTCTTATACTATTGTAAAAGGTTTGAGTGATATGAAAACTCAAAAGACCATGGCACTCATTGAGCTATTAGATCATACTAGATTATTGAGCCCGGGGGAGGTGGCGAAGCAGGGGAAGTAAAACATCTTAAGTCATATGCTAAAAAAATAATTACAAAAATTAATCAGGTTGATTAATATATGATGTATAGAATTGTTTCTATAACATTTTTTTATTAACTTTATACCCCCCCCCCACATATAATACAAATATGTAATATATGGTTATTTTATAATCTATAATTTGTTTTTAAGATGTTTATATTATATATAGACCCAGGATCAGGAAGTTTATTGTTTCAGGCATTATTATCTGGCTTTTTTACTGTTTTAGTCTTTTTCAAAAGAATTGTTGCCTTCTTTAAATTCAAATTTGGTAAACAAAAGGCGGAGCAATTCGAGGAAGATCTTGACAAAATGGATTAAAATGATTGAACCAAATTATATATCTTATAGAGATAGTGCAGCAAGGGTTGTTGCTAAAGACGATGGTTATTATAGATACATTTTTAATGAATATAAGGCAGAATATGACCATTTAATGCAATCTGGCCTTTATCAAGAGCTTACTCAAAAAGGACTCTTAATAGAACACGAAGAAAAAACTATTGATACTCCCGACCCTAAGGTTTATAAGTTAATCTACCCTACTCAAATACCCTTTCAAAGCTACCCATTTGAGTGGTCCTATATACAATGGAGAAAAGCAATATTAGCCTATCTTAAAATTAATCTTATAGCTTTAAAATATGGAATGATATTGAAAGATGCTACACCTTATAATTTTTACTTTAGTGGTGGCAAAGCAATCAAGTTTGATACTAGTTCTTTTATGTTTTTCAAAGAAAATGATAGCTGGATAGCCTACAGGCAGTTTTGTGAAGAATTTCTTAGCACTATTGTATTAATGCATTTTAATGGTACAAGGTGGTCCAAATTAACAATGGCACATTTTAGAGGAATGCCTTTGAACTTTGTAAGTAAGCAATTACCAATTAAAAGCTGGTTTAATTTAACCACCCTACTGCATATACATTTACATTCAAAATATTCAGGAAAAAATGGGCCTATTGAAATTGTAAAAAATAAAAATAAGGGATTTTCCAAAGAGAAAATAAAATCATTACACAAAATGATTTTCAAACAAATATTAAAATGGGAAACAGCATATCAATACGATAATCATTGGCAAAACTACTACGAACAAAACATTGAATCTGATATATACTTAGCCCATAAGGAAAATACAATAAAGGAATGGTTAGAAAAAACAAAACCTAAATCGATATTGGATTTAGGTGCAAACACAGGAAAATTTAGCTTTATAGCTGCCAATTATTCCCCTTTAGTAATAGCATTGGAAGAGGACGATAATTGTGTAGATGCTATAGAAAAAGAAATTCAAAAACAGAAATTACACAATGTTTTTACACTCACTGGAAATTTAGCAAAACCTTCTCCAAGTCTTGGGCTTTTAAATAGTGCTACTGAAAGTATATATAAAAGAGGATACTCCGAAATGGTATTAGGTTTAGCTTTAACGCATCATTTACATTTTACTAATAAAATGTCATTTGATCTAATAGGCGAGCTACTAAATAAATTTAGCAGTAAATATGTTATTGTTGAATTTATAGAAAAAGAAGATTCAAAAGTTCAATTTATCATTAACGATAAAACTGTTGAATTGGAGAGTTATGCATTAGAAAATTTTAAAAAATCATTCCTTAAGTTTTTTACAATTAATAATGAAGTTAGATTGGATGATTCTAAGAGAATATTGTTATTATTAGAAAATGTTTAAAATAAATTACATAAAATTTTTAATTATAAATTTATGTTTTTTTTTAAACATTTTTATATTGTCAATAGGAAAGTTCCCGCCATCTGACTTTGTTTCAATGTTATTAATATATGTATTTTATTTAATAATTGAATTTTTTATCTATTGGAAATTAAAAAAGAAATTTATTTTACATATTTTTTTTATTTTTAATTACTACAATTTTATTTATTATTTGATAGATTATGGTAATTTTATAAATATAATAAATACAATCGTTTATTTTTTAATAGTATTTATTACACTGCAATACAAATATGTTAAATATATAGTTGTATACAATT